>JAEDEY010000093.1 GCA_016293065.1 Bacteroidales bacterium | reverse complement strand
TAGCTTACAATCTCGTCGATGGTGTGGAGCATGTCGGCAGTATGACCCACCTGACGCACCTCGTCGTTGAGGCGCATCTCGAAATGGAGGTCCTGGATGGACTTGCCCTCTGGATGCTGTTCGGTGGCGATGCCGAGATCTTCGAGCTTGACGAAACGTCCGACGGCAGCACTGCCATCGAAGCCTTTCGAGATCTCCCATGGCAGGCCTTTCGACTTCAGCTCCCTTTGCAGGTCGCGTGCAGTGAAGTCGATGCCGAGCGTGATCTCATTATAATAGCGATGGGCAAAGCGTGTGGGGATGCAGCGGCCGAGGCGCGAGATGCGCACCACCACTTCGGTCTCGTATTCGACCTGATGGCTGAATTCGGGCACGAAGAATGGCCAGCCCTCCTTGCCGATGGCGGTGTCGGGCTTGAGGAAAAGGGTGGGATTGCCCTCGATGCCGTTCACTTCGCCTATGCTGTGGTTCAGTTCCTTGTTATGTTCGGCATAGTTCATGCCAACGCAGATGATCTTCATTCTCTTATGTTTTGGTTTTGGGGGCAAAGTTAAGCATTATTAGCCAAATTGCCAAACATTTTTCGGTCGTTGTAAAGTCTTTTTACAACTGCTGTAAAGATTCTTTACACATTTACACAAACGATAAATTTGGAAAATACTGAAAACCAATAGAATACAAAGTTTGGCACACCTTGTGCATAATGTTTGGTGAAGAATAATTATTGAAAATTTTGATAATAAGAAGGAATATGAAACAAAACAATAGAAACTCGTTGCTGGCAGCCTTGGTAATGGCTGGGATGCTTCCCTCGTTGGCACTGGCTCAGGAGGAGGGACAGGCAAAAGCGATGTCTCTGCGCGAATGCATGGAATATGCTGTCAGCAACTCGACCAAGATGAGGATTGAGGCAGCCGACCGCAACGATGAGCAGTGGCTTCGCCGACAGGCCATCATGAAGGTGTTCACGCCAGAGATCACGGCACAGACTTACGCCTATAACCAATATGGACGAAACCTCGACCCTGAGACCAATACATATAATGATGTGACTACCTTCTACAACGGCTACAGTGCCAACGCGGGTTTCACTCTCTTCGATGGATTCCAGTCGGTCAACAACATGAGGATGGCGAAGACGGCTGCAAGGATGGGTGTGAGCAAGGAACAGCAGACGCGCGACGAGATCTGCCTCGCGACAATGGAGGCTTACTACAACGTGATCTACTACACGAAGCTCGAGGAGGTGCTTGCCGAACAGGTGCAGACAGCGCAGACGGCACTCGAACGTGCGAAGCGACAGGAAGAACTCGGACAGAAAAGTCACGCCGACGTGGTGCAGATGGAATCGGAGATGGCGCAGAAAGAATACAAGCGCACCACGGCTCACAACCAGAAGGAACAGGCAACGCTGACATTGAAAGACGTGATGTTCTGGCCAGTGAGAGACGAGCTTAACATAGTGCACGACGTGACTGAGCCTCTGCTCATTCCTCTGGTTGCATCGGAACTCTCGGAACAGGCTAAACATCAGCTGCCGTCGGCAGAGATTGCCACTTTGAACCGACGCAAGGCTATGCTCGACCTCAAGAGCGCACGCGGTGCCTATTCGCCAACATTGGCTTTCTATGCAGGATGGTCAACAACCTATTATACCTATCCAGGGAAAGAAGGATATAAGGCAGTATCGTTCAACGAACAGTTCCGCAACAATGGAGGTGAATACATACAGCTTTCGCTCAATGTCCCGATATTCGACCAATTCCGCCGTCGCACATCGGTGCAGAACAAGAAGAACGCCCTGAGACGTGCCGAAGCCGAATACGACCAGAAGATGCGCGACATAGAGAACGAGGTGGTGAGAGCAGTGAGCGACCGCGATGGCGCACAGGCAGAGTTCCGCCAAGCCGACCGACTGGCAGAGGTGCAGAAGGAAGCATTCGAGCTCAGCACCAAGCAGTATGAAAACGGACTGCTCTCGGCAATAGAGTTCCAGACGGCTTCGCAGACTTATCTCAATGCAATGGCAGAGCGAATGAACTCGCTGCTGAAACTCCGAATCAAGGACGCAGTCGTGAGATACTATAACGGAGAGGCCTATCTCTATCAAAATTAACAATGAAAAAAATAAACATAATATCAGAAAATCATTTCGTTATGGACAAGATAATTGAAAAGAAAACAGGTTGGAGAGCTTGGTTTACAAAGAAGGCTTTGCCTTGGTGGATAGGTGGAGCAGTGGTGATACTGATTGCATGGGTGATGCTGACGCCAAGTCACAGCACACTGCGCATCAATGGCGATACGGTGACTGTGGGCAATGTTACATCGGGCGAGTTTAACGACTATATACGTCTGAGCGGCACGGTTCAGCCTTTGGTGACAATACAGATAAGCCCAGTGGAAGGAGGTATTGTCGAAGAGATACTGATCGAAGAAGGTTCGCAGGTGAAGAAAGGCGACGAGATACTTCGCCTCTCGAACGACAACCTTGACCTCCAGATCCTGAACTCTGAGGCAGAGCTCGCTGAGAAGGAGAACATCTTGCGCAACACACAGATACAGATGGAGCAGGACCGACTTAACGTGCGTCAGTCGAGAGTGGAATACCAGCTCAACGTGAAGCGCCTGAAGCGAACCTACGAGCAGCAGAAGTCGCTCTACGAAGAAAAGCTCATTGCCAAGGAAGACTATCTGAAAGCCAAGGAGGACTACGAGCTCGCGATGGATAAGTTCCAGCTCATCTCGGAGAAGGAGATTCAGGACAGCCTCTACCGTTCGATTCAGGTGGAACGTATGCGCGAGAGCCTTGAGAACATGCAGCTCAACATGAAGATGATACGCAAGCGCAAGGACAACCTCACCATCAAGGCTCCTATCGATGGACAGCTCGGAATCCTCGATGCTGTGCTCGGCGAAAGCATCGGAGCAGGAACCAAGATAGGTCAGATCAGCGACATGAGTTCGTATAAGATTGAAGCACAGATCGATGAACACTATATCGACCGTGTCATTCCTGGACTCGACGCAACCTTCGAGCGACAGGATGCAACCTTCAGCGCATCGCTCCGCAAGGTCTATCCAGAGGTGCGCGAAGGAAAGTTCAAGGCTGACTTCAAGTTCGAGGGCGATGTGCCGGAGAATATCCGCAGCGGACAGACCTATTATCTCAACCTCCAGTTAGGTTCGCCTGAGGCAGCAATCCTCATCCCTCGTGGCTCATTCTTCCAGAAGACTGGTGGCAGGTGGATTTATGTGCTCAACGATGATGGCACAAAGGCAGTGAGACGCGAGATCCGCATAGGTCGTCAGAACCCGAAATACTATGAGGTGCTCGAAGGACTCGCTCCAGGCGAGAAGGTCATCACCTCGGGTTATGACAACTTTGGCGACAATGAAGTGCTAATTCTTAACTAATTATCTAATAGAAAATAACTAACGATTAAAAATATACGATTATGATTAAAGTATCAAACCTCAGCAAGATCTTCAGAACAGAAGAAATCGAGACTACAGCTCTCAATGGTGTTTCATTCGAAATCAAGGACGGTGAGTTTGTAGCTATCATGGGTCCTTCGGGATGTGGCAAGTCAACACTCCTCAACATCCTCGGACTGTTGGACAATCCGACAGGAGGCTCTTATATGTTTGGCAATGAAGAAGTGGCAAAGCTCAAGGAAAAGGATCGCACAAAGTTCCGCAAGGGCAACATAGGCTTCATCTTCCAGAGCTTCAACCTCATCGACGAGCTCAGCGTGTATGACAACATCGAGCTGCCGCTTCGTTACATGGACATCCCAGCTGCCGAGCGTAAGGAGAGAGTGACCGAGATGCTGAAGCGCATGAACATCAGTCATCGTGCCAAGCACTTCCCACAGCAGCTTTCGGGTGGTCAGCAGCAGCGTGTCGCCATTGCCCGTGCATGTGTGGCAAATCCGAAGCTACTGCTCGCCGATGAGCCTACAGGTAACCTCGACTCAAAGAACGGCAAGGAGGTGATGCAGCTGCTTCAGGAACTCAACAAGGAAGGAGCAACCATCGTCATGGTGACTCACTCTCAGCGCGATGCTTCGATGGCTCAGCGCACCATCGACCTCTTCGACGGAAAGATAGTATCGGACGTCAAGAACGAATTGTAAGCATAGAATCATACCTTTATTAACTGCAATAAATGAAGTCAATCAATGCAAAAATAGCCTTCAGCAGCCTGACCCACAACAAGGGACGTGTCATTACACGCATCATATCGTTGGCTCTGGGTTTGACTTTAGGCGTATTCCTCCTGTCGTATGTCAACTATCGTTACAACTACGACAACTTCCTTCCTGACAACGAGCGACTGTATAAGGTCTTCACCAATGTCGCTAAGGAAGGCGGAGGAGTCGATCAGCTCACACATGCCCCTCTGGCACATTCGCTGATGAGGGATTGTGCTGAGGTCGAAACAGGCACACGCATCTATGGCTCGATGACATTTGCATGGAAAGACGAGGATGATAAAGAGCACCAGCTGACAACCTATAGCGTAGATACATTGTTCTTCAATGTTCTCGACTTCGGACTCATTATAGGCGATCCGGGCAAACTTGGTGATTTTGGAAATGTATTTATCTCGGAAGAAGCCGCAAAGAGAATATTTGGAGATGAGGACCCAATAGGAAAGGTGCTGAAAGACGGTCTCGATTACCCAAAGACAGTGGCTGGCATTTTCCGCGAGGTGCCTTATAACACCTCGCTCGGACGCTTCGATGCCCTGGTCTCAGAAAGTTGTCATCAGGTCAACTATGATATAGAGACCAGTTGGGAAGGTACCAACGAGTACTTCTCATACATCAAGTTGCGTCAGGGTGCTTCGGCAGAAGCTGTGGAAGAGTGGATGAATGGAGGTATGCTCGACAAATATGGCTTGCGCGAAGTTGCCGACAAGTATGCATTGTCGTTCATGATGGTGCCTGTCAAGAGGGCAGAGGTGATGGTTGGAACAAGGGGTCAATATATGGACTTCATTGCAGTGCTCACGATACTGGTGCTCATACTCTGTGCATTGAACTACGCCCTTCTGTCAATATCGTCGCTCGTCAACCGCAGCCGTACCATTGCCGTGATGCGTTGCACAGCAGCCTCGCAATCCGACATCTGGGCACAGTTCATGTGGGAGACCTTCTTCATCATGATAGCCGCCGGAGCGATTGCTGTCGTCACCATCTACATGCTGCGAGATATCCTTGCCACTACAATCGACAGTCCAGTGGTCAATCTCTTCACCATGCAGAATATCTGGGTGACAGTGCTCGTGGTCCTGACCTTCTTCCTGGGTTCGGGCATCATCCCTGCAACTCTCTTTGCCTCTGTGCCTACAACTGTAGCCTTCCGTGGCATCAGTGACAAGCGCAAGGGTTGGAAGCAGGCGCTACTCGTGTTCGAAGTGATCTGTGTGAGCTTCACCTGTGCCTTCCTGCTTGTCTCAATCCGTCAGATCAAGATGCTACAGGACGGACAGTTGGGCTACAACCCGAAGAACATGGTGACTGTGAGTCTGTTGGTTCACGGAGGCGATGGGCTCTTCAATGCCGAACGCAGTTTTGAGGCTCTGCCATGTGTCGATAAGGCAGGTACGGCATGGTCGTTGCCTTGCTTCGGCTATATGCCCAACAATCCGCTCATCGACGAGAAGTCGGGCAATGTGGTTTTCCCATTCGTCAAGGAAGGAGTGTCTTATTCTTACTTCGACGTGATGGAGATCAAGCTGATAGAAGGCAGAATCTTCGACGAGACTTCGCCTTACGAGGATGTAGTGGTCAACAGACGCTTCCTTGAGATGGCTGGCATGACAGAAAATCCGTTGGGAAAGACTGTATGCCAGGGAGATAACGAAGGCAACATCATTGGCCGATACCGCATCATCGGAGTGGTTGACGATGTTCGCACCACAGAGTCGGGACGGTTCCAGCCGATTGTCTATACGAGCATCAAGGAATACATAGCCAAGGAGGAATGGATGTATGGTGGTTTCCGAACGATGTTGCGTCTCAACGACATGAGTCAGGCTAATCTTGATATGGTCAATGCCAAGTATCATGAATATCAGTCGATCGACTCATATACGATGAACATCTACGAAGACTTGTTCAACAACAAGATGAAAGGCGAGATCCACTTCAAGAACCTGCTGAAGATCGTTGCACTCCTGGCTTCGGTCATCGCTGCCATCGGACTCATCGGCTATATTTCAGACGAACTGAAACGCCGTCGCAAGGAGATAGCCATCAGGAAGGTGTGTGGAGCATCGGTGACGAGTCTCCTCTCGCTCATGATCCGCGATTTCTCACGTCTTGCCATTCCTGCTATCATCGTTGGTGAGATTGCAGCGGTCTTGGCTTCGCGCGAGTGGCTGCAGATGTTCGAATACCGATTGCCGCTCGACTGGTGGATGTTTGCCGTGACAGGAGTTGCTGTACTCCTCGCTATTTATCTGGTTGAGATGATGCTCACATTGCGCATTGCCAATGGCAATCCGAAAGATAGTCTTAAAAACGAATAATTAATTAGTGATAATATGATGATACTCAAGAATATCAAGCACCTTGTGCGGCAGTACCCTCTGTCGCTGGTGCTTAACTTCATCGGACTGACCTGTGCCTTCACGGCATTCCTGGTCATCAGTCATCAGGTGGAGTATGAACTGACGTTCGATACCTGTCACCCTACAGCCAGCAGGGTGTATCGTGCCGACAAGATTGATGATGACACGATGTTCCGCAACATCCTGCCAAGAGGCTTTTCCGACGATATCATTGCCTCGTCGCCACATATCGTTGCTGGCTGTTCGTTCTTTCCCTTTTATGAAGACGGTCGTTTCACTACTATAGGCGACAATCCTGAAGGCTTTACCAAGAAAGCGCAGTATGCCACTCCTGGGTTCATCAAGGTGTTTGGTCTCGAGATGGTCGAAGGCGATATCGACGCTCTCAGCCAGCCTTGTTCGGCTATTATCCCTCAATCGCTTGCCAATGTTCTCTATCCAGGCAAGAGCGCATTGGGACAGATGATTCATGCAGAGTCGGATATTGGACTGGAGGAAACCAACGGCAATGCAACGGTGACGGGTGTCTATCGCGACTTCCCAAGCAACACACAGTTTGACAATGCTATCTTCATTTCGGCATTGCACATGCAGGAAGGTCAGTATGGAGGAGCCAACTTCATCTGTTATGTACTGCTCGACGATCCTGCCAATCGCAAGGCAGTGGAGGATAATTTCAACACAACCTACGACTTCAGTCGATTCGACAACTGGCTGACACCAATCCAGCTGACGAAGTTCACCGACATCTATTTCCTCAACGAAGGCAACATCTACAAGAGCGGCAGCTATTCGCAGCTTCTTCTGCTCATTGCCATCGCAATCCTGATCCTGCTGACAGGCATGATCAACTTCACCAATTTCTACATCGCGCTCACTCCGATGCGAATGCGCAGCGTCAATACGCGCATGGTGTTTGGAGCATCGAAGCTGTCGTTGAGAAGTGAGGTGATAGGCGAGTCGCTGGTGTGGAG
>JAEDEY010000016.1 GCA_016293065.1 Bacteroidales bacterium | reverse complement strand
ACTAGATACAGGAAACACAAGGAGTTAGGACAAGAAAGAACAATGAATAAGATGGGAAAGAAACATATACTGATGCTTTTAGCTTTGCTCAATGTCATAGGTTTGGTCGCAAACATCTATTGCGGTTCGGCAAGCATCTCATTAAGCGATATTACAGATGTGCTCACGGGCAACAGCATTGGCGATAGCGCGACCAGCTATATCGTGCTTCATTCGCGCATACCGGCATCTTTCACCGCTTTGCTTACAGGAGCTTCGCTTGGCGTATGTGGACTTCTGCTCCAGAGCTATTTCCGCAATCCGCTTGCCGGACCTTCGATACTTGGCATCACCTCGGGTGCCAATCTTGCCGTTGCCATCTGCACCCTCGGCTTCGGAATTATCCCAGGCTTCACGCTGACGATGAGCGCAATGGCAGGAGCCATGCTTATTCTGCTGATTCTCCTTGCTTTGAGCAAGATTGTTCGACAGGCAGTAACGCTGCTCATTGTGGGCATACTCATCAGCTATCTCACCAATGCCATCATCACCTTGCTCAACTACTATTCGACAGCCGAAGGTGTGCAGTCGCTCCTTATCTGGGGTATGGGCAATTTCAATGGCGTAGGTTCGGGCAACCTCCTTCTGTTCAGCCTTCTCAACCTCACGGGCATTGGCATGTCGGTTTTCCTCATCAAGCCCCTCAACGGCTGGATGCTCGGTGAACAATATGCCGCCAACCTCGGCATCAGCATCGCCCGTACAAGGCTGCTCACCCTTGCCACAACAGGACTTCTTTCTGCCGTCACCACAGCCTATTGCGGACCCATTGCCTTCGTAGGCCTGAGCGTGCCGCACGTAGCACGAATGATGATGAGGACCGACAACCACCGAAGCCTTCTGCCCGCCTCTGCCCTTCTCGGCGCATTTTGTACCTTGCTTTGCCTCTTTATCAGCACATTGCCTTCAGGAGGAAAGATTCTTCCAATCAACGCACTGACACCCATTATCGGCATACCAGTGATCGTGAATGTGATATTGTGCAAAAACACCAAAAATTGACACTCACGCTATTAAAACACAAAACATTATTATCATATTTGTTCAAATAATCAGCGATAACTGACCAACGGATGCCTTTTTTTATTATATTTGCGCCCGATTTTATTTAAAAGAAATAAATTTACAAAATATATAGACAATGGAATATAATTTCAAAGACATCGAACAGAAATGGCAGGCTCAATGGGTCAAGGACAAGACCTATAAGGTTGAGATAGATGCCAACCGTCCGAAGTACTATGTACTCGACATGTTCCCTTATCCATCGGGAGCAGGACTTCACGTTGGTCACCCTCTCGGCTATATTGCCAGCGACATCTACAGCCGCTACAAGCGACTCAACGGCTTCAATGTGCTTCACCCAATGGGTTATGATGCTTACGGCCTCCCTGCTGAGCAATACGCTATTCAGACAGGTCAGCATCCAGCCATCACTACCGACAAGAACATCGCACGCTACCGTGAGCAGCTCGACCGCATCGGTTTCTGCTTCGACTGGGATCGTGAGGTGCGCACCTGCGAACCTGGCTACTACAAGTGGACACAGTGGGCATTCCAGAAGATGTTCCAGTCGTTCTACTGCAACAAGTGCCAGTGCGCCAAGCCTATCGAGAAGCTCATCGCAAGCTTTGCAGAGAAGGGTACTGAAGGACTCGATGCCGCCTGCACCAAGGAGCTGTCGTTCACTGCCGACGAATGGAACGCAATGAGCGAAGTAGAGAAGCAGCAGACACTCATGAACTACCGCATCGCCTACCTCGGCGAGACAATGGTCAACTGGTGTCCGGAACTCGGCACCGTGCTTGCCAACGACGAGGTGGTAAATGGCGTGAGCGAACGTGGCGGATACCCTGTAGAGCAGAAGCTCATGCGCCAGTGGTGTCTCCGCGTCTCTGCCTATGCACAGCGACTCCTCGACGGACTTGACACCATCGACTGGAGCGACTCGATCAAGGAGACACAGCGCAACTGGATTGGCCGAAGCGAAGGTACAGAAGCACAGTTCAAGGTTGTGCCTAACGATAATCCAGCAACACAAGACGGACTCGAATTTACCATCTTCACCACACGAGCCGACACGATGTTTGGCGTGACCTTCATGGTGCTCGCTCCTGAGAGCAAGTATGTGCAGATGGTCACTACAGCCGAACAGAAAGCTGCCGTCGATGCTTACCTCGATGCGTGCAAGCGCAAGACCGAGCGTGAACGTCAGGCAGGTCATGAGGTGACAGGTGTCTTCTCGGGCGCTTATGCAGTGAATCCTATCACTGGCGAGAACATCCCTATCTGGATTGCCGAATACGTGCTTGCCGGCTATGGTACTGGTGCCATCATGGCAGTGCCTGCCCACGACTCGCGCGACTGGGCATTCGCCAAGCATTTCAACCTCCCTATCATTCCACTCATCGAGGGCGACTACGACCTCAACGAAGGTTCGTTCGATGCCAAGGAAGGTATCATGACCAACTCTGCCAACGACAAGATCAATCTCAATGGCCTTACCGTCAAGGAGTCGATCGCTGCAATGAAGAAGTATGTGACAGAAGAGAAGATTGGCCGTGTAAAGGTCAACTACCGCCTGCGCGATGCCATCTTCTCACGTCAGCGTTATTGGGGCGAGCCATTCCCTGTATATTACAAGGACGGAATGCCATATATGATCCCTGCTGAATGTCTGCCACTCCAACTTCCAGAAGTGAGCGAGTTCAAGCCAACAGCAACTGGCGAGCCACCACTCGGCAATGCTACCGTTTGGGCTTGGGACGAACAGAGGCGACAGGTGGTCTATAAGGGACTTATCGACAACAGTACTGTTTTCCCTCTTGAGCTTTGCACTATGCCTGGCTTCGCTGGCAGTTCGGCTTACTACACCCGCTATACCGACCCTCACAACGACAATGCGCTCGTGAGCTCAGAAGCCAACGAGTATTGGGACAACGTTGATCTCTATCTCGGCGGATCAGAGCACGCAACAGGTCACCTTATCTATTCGCGCTTCTGGAACAAGTTCCTCAAGGACATCAGCGTAGTGAAGAGCGAAGAGCCATTCAAGAAGCTCATCAACCAGGGCATGATCCAGGGTTCTAGCCGCTTTGCTCACCGCATCAACGGCACCAACAAGTATGTTAGCGCCGACCTCAAGGACAAGTACGAGACAACGCCAATACATGTCGATGTAAACATCGTGACAGGCGAAACACTCGACGTAGAGGCATTCAAGCTGTGGCGACCAGAATACAACGACGCAGAGTTTGAGCTCAATGCCGACGGCAAGTTCCTCTGTTCTTCGGCTGTCGAGAAGATGTCGAAGTCGAAATACAATGTGGTAAACCCTGACGACATCTGCGACAAGTATGGTGCCGACACACTGCGCATCTACGAGATGTTCCTCGGTCCTATCGAGCAATCGAAGCCTTGGGACACAGCCGGTATAGACGGTGCATTCCGCTTCCTCAAGAAGTTCTGGGCACTCTATAACACTGCCGACGGCATGAAGGTAACCGACGATGCTCCATCAGCCGACAATCTCAAGAGCCTCCACAAGCTCATCAAGAAGGTGACAGGCGACATCGAGGGCTTCTCATACAACACAGCAATCTCGGCATTCATGATTGCAGTGGGCGAACTCCAGCAGCAGAAGTGCACATCGCGTGCCATCCTCGCTCCTCTTGCCGTGCTCATTGCACCTTTCGCTCCACACATTGCCGAAGAGCTCTGGCATCAGCTTGGCAACGACACTACAGTGTGCGATGCCCAGTGGCCAAAGTTTGAGGAGAAATATCTCGTTGAGAGCACTATCAAGTACCCAGTGCAGATTGGTGGCAAGATGCGCTTCACCATCGACCTTCCTGCCGATATGCCGCAAGCCGACATCATCGCCACGGTGCTTGCTCAGCCAGACGCACAGAAGTGGATCAATGGCGCAACACCAAAGAAGGTGATTGTAGTTCCAAAGAAGATCGTCAACGTCGTGCTCTAACACTGACGACGCATACATGATAAAATAGTCCTGTAAGCAAATTGCTTGCAGGACTATTTGTTTTATTTGAAATCTATGGTTGATTGTGAGAATAGATCGTTGTCGAGGTTTTCCTTTTCGAGAGTGAACTGACTCGAACCATCAAAGCAATGCGTACAGATTTGACACTTCGGTAAACCTATGGCCTCGATAAGCGTTTCCATCTTTGTAAATTTGAGAGAAGTAAGACCGAAGCGGTCTCTGATATGCTCAACCATACGGTTGTACTCTGGAGAATCAGTTGTGGCATAAGCTTTAAGTCGTTCAGGATCTTGCGCTGCTTCAGGACCTTCAAACTCCTGTATGATGCGACGTGTGAGCAGCTCCATATCGCTCTTCGACGAAGTGAAATTGATGAAACGGCAGCCATAGATGAGTGGTGGGCAAGCTATTCGCATGTGCACCTCTTTTGCTCCTGCCTCATACAGGCAATAGGTATTGTCGCGAAGCTGAGTGCCACGCACGATAGAGTCGTCGCAGAAGAGCACCTTCTTGTCTTTCAGAATAGCCTTGTTCTGTATGAGTTTCATCTTAGCCACCAGCTCTCTCATCTCTTGGTTGGCTGGAGTAAAGCTACGTGGCCATGTTGGTGTATATTTCGAAATGGCACGCTGGTATGGAACACCATGACCGGCAGCATAACCTATAGCCATACCGACACCTGAGTCGGGAATCCCGCAAGAGCAATCGACTACAGCGTCGTCTTCCTTGCCCATGACATAGCCACACTGGTTGCGCACCTCTTCGGTGTTTCTCCCCTCATAATCGCTTGTAGGGAAGCCATAATAAACCCAAAGGAAGGCGCAAACCTGGCATCTTTTGTTTGGACGGCGCAGCTGCTTTATGCCATCGGAATTGATCATCACTATTTCGCCAGGGCCAAGGAAATGGTCAATCTCGAAACCAAGATTTGGGAATGATGAGGATTCGCTTGTTACAGCAAAAGCACCTTCGCGCTTACCAACGACAATCGGTGTACGTCCCCAAGAGTCACGAGCTGCTATGATGCCATGTTCGGTGAGGATAAGCATGGTGCAAGAGCCTTTGACTTCGCGGAACACATTCTCGATGCCATCGACAAAGTCTTTGCCCTTGACGATAAGGCATCCAACAACCTCAGTAGGATTAATGCGACCAGAGGTAAACTCGGTGAGATGCATTCCAGAGTCTAGGAGCTTCTGGGCAATTTCCTGCAGGTTGATTATCTTGGCTACGGTGCAAATAGCAAAACGACCGAGATGCGAGTTGAAGAGTTGTGGTTGTGCGTCGGTATCGCTGATTATTCCAATGCCTGAATTGCCTGAAAACTCGGGCAGTTCTTCTTCGAATTTTGTTCGGAAATAAGAACTTTCAAGCGAATGGATTTTTCTAACGAAACTATCCTTATCGGAATCGTACATACACATTCCACCTCGACGAGTGCCAAGATGAGAGTTATAGTCAGTGCCATAGAAAACGTCTGTAACGCTCGAAGTCTTACTAACCGCACCAAAAAAGCCTGCCATAGTTATATCAATTTTATATTATCCAAATATTTTACGCGCAAATTTACGATATTTCCTACAACCTTGCAAGATATACAATATATTTTTTTCAAAATTATATCATAATATTATTCTGCCTTCTACTCTGCTATATGAGATTGGAATCTCGCCCTGATATACATCATGTATTAGGTCGATAACCGCTTGACTATAGGAAATGTGATGATTGATATATTCGGAATACTGATTTTTGAGCACCTGAAATTCCTCTGAACCAATAAAGTAATTTGTAGTGGCAAAACGATAGTTTTTTTTCTTCTTTATCTTTGTGTATTTCCCATTCTTGGGATTCAATATTTTGACATCGCTCACAAAGTTGTTGTGGTCGCCAGTGACGTTGATCTTGAAGCTGATACCCGATACCTGCGGGAAGTTACCGTGCACTTCAGGCAGATGTCTAATAGAGGAATTGAGAACATCTATGATCTGTTGGCCAGTGATTACAAGAGAAATGATATCGTTGTCGTATGGGCACATACCGATGATGTCGCCACGTTTTAGGTTACCGGCATGACAAGAGTTGCGGATGGCTCCACCATTGACCAATGCCACATCAGCATTAGTGCACAATCTGATGGCATCTGAAACAAGATTTCCTGCCTGATTCTCCTGTTTACGCACCAAGAGGACATCATTCTCGTCTTCAATCAAAAGGTCGAAAGATGAGTGTCCCACAGGTACGCTGGTAATACTCTGGTAAAACATTGTTATGCTATCCACAACTTGAGCCACATGCTTGTCTTCATTGAGCAAATCAAGATTGCCTGTGAAGCAAGGAATCAGTTCTCCTGAAACCCTTCCATCTGCATCAATGACAAGCTTACCGATATTGGCAAACTGAGTGCCAGTTTGAGCAACGAGAACGTCCTCTCCGATAACATTCTTGATGTATTTGGGACCAATGATGCTGTGGGTATGTCCGTCGATCAGTGCATCGATGCCTTTTGTTTTTGCTATCAAGTCTTGCGAACAGATACCAATGCTGTCTCGTGCCTCTCCAATATGTGAAAGAACAACTACATAATCAGCATTCTCTGCACGCGCATCATCCACAGCTTTCTGCACCACGTCGTAAATGTTATAGCGGCTGAAATTATAGACATAGTGACCTTGCAGATCCATGAAAGAAGAAAGCTTGGAATAGAACGTATTGGGTGTAGTGACACCGACGTATGCTACTTTCCTGTCGCCATAATCACAGATGATGTATGGCTTGAACTGTGCATTACCCAAGGTATCAACGAAGTTGCAGCATACGACAGGCATATCGTACTCGCTCATGAGCTTCTTGGTATATTCGGCATCATAGTCGAACTCATGATTACCCACTGTAACTGCGTCGTATTGAGCCTCTTTGATGACTTTCACGACAGCTTCGCCCTTAGATATTGCTCCGATGGTTCCGCCTTGAATAAAATCGCCAGCCGAGACAAGTGCCACATAGGCAGTATCGGCTGACACACGCTGACGCATACCTGCCATATATCGGTAACCTTCAATATTGCAATGCACGTCGTTGTCGAAGAAAATTACTATACTTTTTTGAGCAATCACTGTCACATAATTGCTCAAAAGCAGTATCGTCAGGAGTACTTTCAAAATATTTCGCATAATTTATTTCCTTTTTGCCGCGCAAAGATAATAAATTTTGCAAAATATCAAGAAAATTATGAAAGAAAAGTTATGATTTTTCTACTAAATACTTTATCGTGTTAATTATAGATTCGATATTTGGGAAGAAACGTTCGCGTGCCATCTGCAGGATCATAGGACGTGACTTGATTGTCGAAGGAGAATTGAATCCTATCGAAAACACACCACGGATCATATAAAGCTGTGCCATCATCTTCTTGTAGCGGAGTATCTCTGCCTCATCTTCCACTCCGAAGTAAAGACGGATGAAGGTCTCGGTAAAACGCTGGAGGTTAGACAATGACATACCTGTCAACTTCTTGGCAAAATCTTCTCTTGAGATGAATAGCATGCACGCCAATGAAATAATGTCGTAGATCGGGCGAACTACACATACCATTGCCATGTCGATCCACATCGACTCATCGCCATGAATCATGAGGTTCTTTGGGTGAGCATCGCCATGCACGAGGCAGTCGCCGTGAGGCATTGCATCTACCAGACGCTTAAGCATTGCTATCTCCTCTTCTGTATAGAATGGCTTCGCTTTCTCGACGCTGTCAACGTAGAAGTCGATTGCATTTGGGAAAAGAGGGTTGTCAGTGTGAATGCTGTTGATGGTGCGCAAGGCCTTAATATATGACTTCACCATAGCCTCACAATGGTTTGGATCAGCCTCAATCATCTCTCCTAATGTTGAACTCTTGATAGTCTCATAGACCACTCCCTTGTGTCCATCACCACAATCGACAGTATCAAACGAGATAGCTGTAGGAACGCCAAGCACGAATGCTGCCTGCGCCTTCATCTTCTCTTCGATCATCTCTGAATCGGTGGCAGGGTTGAAATTGACCTTCACGATCTCTTCAGGTGTGATACGATACACAGCTCCCGTACCACCCGCACCTAGCAATGTGCATTTGCTGAGGTCAATCTTTCGGAGTTTCTTTTCGATATTGATAATCTTAGAGAAACCAGTCATTTCGAAGATGTCATAGACTTTCAAATCTGTATTTTTGAAATGATACGAAGCGTCTTGTCAATTTTTGCAATTTAGAGCAATACACGCAAACCGCTTGATGCAATATAGTCAAGGTCTTCTGCATCGAGTGTCAATGTCTTATGTGGTGTTACAGCTATTTGATCAAACAAGTCTTTTTCAACCTCAAGAAAATTAGTTGTATCTATTCGTTTTCCTAATTTTATATTGAGATTTTCCATAATTGTACATAGAGAAACTAAAAATCTCTGAACCAAAATTCAGAGATTGAAAATTGTTTATTTAATGATTTGTTCGAGTTCCTTTGTGAACTTTTTAACTTCTTCATCGTCTACTTCATAGTCATGCAGTGAACCTGAGAGATATTGGTCGTAGGCAGCCATGTCAATAAGTCCATGACCTGAAAGGTTGAAGAGGATAATCTTCTCCTCGCCTGTCTCGATGCACTTCTTTGCCTCCCGGATTGTTGCTGCAATAGCGTGGCAAGATTCTGGAGCAGGAATGATGCCTTCGCTCTTTGAGAAGAGCAGACCTGCCTGGAAAGTCTCTGACTGTGGGATATCGACCGCTTCCATGAAACCGTCTTTAAGAAGTTGTGACACGATGACACCGGCACCATGGTATCGAAGGCCTCCTGCATGTATGTTGGATGGCATGAAGTCGTGACCGAGAGTGTACATAGGGAGAAGTGGAGTGAGGCCTGAAAGATCACCGAAGTCATACTGGAACACGCCGCGAGTGAGCTTTGGACAGCTTGATGGTTCAGCAGCGATGAAACGGGTCTTCTTGCCATCGAGGATGTTGTGGCGCATGAATGGGAAAGCACATCCACCAAAGTTCGAACCGCCACCGAAGCAAGCAATCACGATGTCAGGATATTCACCAGCCATTGCCATCTGCTTCTCTGCCTCAAGACCGATCACTGTCTGATGGAGAGCAACATGATTGAGCACCGAACCAAGCACATATTTACAATTTGGTGTGCTCATTGCCAATTCTATTGCCTCAGATATAGCAGTACCTAGCGAACCTTGGTTGTTTGGATCCTTGGTGAGAACATCCTTACCAGCACGTGTGGACATTGATGGCGAAGGAGTTACCTGTGCGCCATAAGCCTGCATAATAGAACGGCGATATGGCTTCTGGTTGTAGCTGATCTTAACCTGATATACAGCTGCTTCGAGTCCGAACACCTTTGCAGCATAAGAGAGAGCTGCACCCCACTGGCCAGCGCCTGTCTCGGTAGTGATGTTGGTGACACCCTCCTGCTTGCAATAGTAAGCCTGAGCAAGTGCCGAATTGAGCTTATGTGAACCAACAGGGCTCACTGACTCATTTTTAAAATATATATGGGCAGGAGTGCCAAGAGCCTTCTCAAGTCCGTAGGCACGAACCAATGGAGTCGAACGATAATACTTATACATGTCGCGCACCTCTTCTGGGATGTCGATCCATGCGTGTTCGGTGTCCATCTCCTGATCGCAGCAAGCTTTTGAGAATACTGGATAGAGATCCTCTGCCTTCATTGGCTGCTTGGTAGCAGGATTGAGTGGAGGAAGTGGCTTGTTTGGCATATCTGCCTGGATATTATACCATTGTGTAGGTATCTCATCCTCTGGGAGGATAAAGCGTTTCTGTTTTGTGCTCATAATTTTAATTGGGTTTTGAGGTTATACTCATTGTTTGTTTATGATTACTGAAAAATTGATGTTTTTTCAGCGAAATTTTGAGAAATTTTCTATTATTTCTTCAAATTTTCGGCACAAAGATAATGATTATTTCTTATTGTGCAAGCATTTTAGCAAAAACTTTCTTTTTTTTCTGCATTATTTCTTCTGACATTCGTTTCATAGACATTATTGCTGAAACTCATAGAAAGGAAACACCTCGTTGCCTTCATTGTCGTAGATGTGTCCTTCGACAAGTTTCTCGCCATGATGTTTCTCTAATCTGCGCAACAAACCAGACGGATAATACTGACGAAACTCGCGGTTGGGAACCATGACATTGTCGAAAGTCATTACCGACGAGCTCTTGAGCTTTCCGTCAGGATAGAAAGTCTTCTCAATAAGGTTGTCACCATTGACCGAACGGAAGATCCAGACGCTGTCGGCTGGTTGTGGAGTATTGGCATAGAAATATTCCTGAACGCCCCACGAAACCGGATACTCAGGACTGTATGACATAAAGTTCTCGACAGAAATACAGCGTCCCCGGTTATTGTACGACGTGATTTTGATGCTGTCGCCATCAAGTCTGATCACTCCTCTCCTCACGGCATTCTTGCGAGTAATGATGTTTCCTTCGGCGTTATAGAAGACAGAGTCACCATCTTGGCAAGGCAGAGAAAATGCAAGTTCGCCTTCATCGTCGTAGGTCTTCAGCATTATTGTCTTGCCGTTCTCGATGATTTGTTCACGTTTCAGCTTTCCATCGGGATGCCATGTCTTGATGGAATTGATATGTTTCTTATCGACCGACAACTCGGTGAGCGATAGGTTCTTAATCTTTCCATTAGGATAATAGGACGTAGTCTTGGAAGTCTTGTTGATATCGTCCTTGATGACATGCTGCTCCACACGGGTCGAATCGTCGTACTTGATAACCTCTTCAATACCTCGCACAAGATCGATGTTCTCAAAGAGGCTAACCTTACCCTTGGCATTGAACATAAACTGGGTGCCCCACTTGATCTGCACACTATCGTTGAGCACCTTGTAGGTCTGGACACTCACAGGATTGTCGGTAATGACATTGTAGGAATGTACCTTGATGCTGTCACCATCCTGAAGCACCTTTATCTCAAAATAGGCATTTTCATAATCACACACAAAGCCATAGCCATCGACATAATATGAGTCGATAATCTTGGGTTTCTTGTCGGGAGCAGCCAAGGCTGGAATCGTACAGACACTAATCAATAGAATTCTAAGCAATGTTTTCATTTCAGCAATATTACAAAAAATAGATATTGCAAATATAGGATATAAATTCGAAAACTTGACTTTTGAAACAATAATTAATAACAAAGTTTTTGTTTTAACCATCTATTTGTTTATCTTTGCAATCCAAAGTACTATAAATATAAATATGATTACTATCACAACCAATGCTTCGATGCTTGGCAGAAACACGTTCGGCATTGATGTCAAGGCAAATATTTTTTGCGAATACAATTCGATTGAAGGTCTGAAAATGATTCTCACCAACGAATTGATTGAAGGCAGAAAACATCAGATATGGAACATCGGGCAAGGCAGCAATATCCTTTTCTCGGGCGATTTTGACGGCATCATCCTGCATGGCAACATCAAGGGGATAGACATCATCGACGAGAACGACTCGGGAGTGACTTTGCGAGTTGGTGCTGGCGAGATATGGGATGAAGTTGTTGAGTGGGCTGTAAGCAACGAATTCTATGGCGCAGAGAATCTTTCTGCCATTCCTGGCGAGACAGGTGCAGCTGCCGTACAGAATATTGGCGCTTATGGAGCTGAGTTCGGCAACCTCGTTGATTATGTCGAGGTGCTGAACACTGGAACACTTGAAACAGAAACCATAGCTAAGAGCGATTGCCGATATGGCTATCGCGACAGCATATTCAAGCATCATCCAGCTAAGCTTAGCTATATCGTGACTGCCGTTGTGATCAAACTGTCAAAACAGAAGAGCTTCAACCTCGAATACGGCAATGTAAAGGCTGCACTAGAAGGCAAAGAGATCACGATTGCCAATGTGCGCAATGCCATCGTTGATATTCGTGCAAGCAAATTGCCTGATTGGACAAAGACAGGCAATGCTGGGTCGTTCTTCAAGAATCCTGTGATAAGCACCGAACAGTTTGAGGACATCAAAGCAAAATACCCCAACATCCCATCATACAAGGTGGCTGGAGATGACGGCAAGGTTAAAGTGCCTGCGGGATGGCTCATCGAAAACTGCGGCTTAAAAGGCTTCCGGCTTGGAGGCGCTCAGGTCTATGAGAAACAGTGTCTCGTGCTGGTCAATGCCGGCAATGCTTCACCCAAAGACATTGTCGAACTTTCGGACATCGTAATCAGAACAGTAAAAGAGAAATTTGACATAGAGATTTCTCCAGAAGTCAATATCTTATGAAAATAACATTCTTAGGCACAGGCACAAGCTGCGGAGTGCCAATGCCAACATGCCAATGCCCTGTGTGCAAATCGACTGATCCGCGCGATAACCGACTGCGTGCAAGCGTGCTCATCGAGACCGACGACGGCAACAATATTCTCATCGACTGCGGACCTGACTTCCGTCAGCAGGCGCTGAGAGCCGACATCAAGAAACTCGATGCCCTGCTCATCACACATATCCATTTCGATCATTGTGCAGGACTCGACGACCTGCGTGCCTACAGTTTCCGCAATTCGCTCAACACTTATGCCGAAGACAGCGTTGCCGAGACCTTCATCAAACACTACGACTACATCTTTGTGCACCGCTATCCAGGTGTTCCTTCAGTCGATCTGCATCGCATCTCTCCCACCGATGTGATCAAGGTTGGCAACAATGAGATAGTGCCGATAAGGGTTTTTCACGGTAAACTCCCTATCCTCGGCTATCGCATCGGTCCTCTCGCCTATATCACCGATTGTACAGGCATTGCCGATGAAGACTGGAAGAAACTTGAAGGCATCGACACACTGATCCTTGATGCGCTGCGTTGGCATCCTCACCCCACACATTGGACAGTAGAACAGGCAATGGAAGCTGTGCGCCGCATCAAGCCTCGCCATACATACTTTACCCACATGAGCCACGAAATAGGACTTCACCAAGAGGTCAACCAACGACTTGACGATGACGTAGAGTTGGCTTATGACGGACTTATCATCAACGTCTGAATAAAATACAGCTTTTTTGGAACAAAAACAACCCCAAAAGTTTTGATTTCTTAATTATCTTTACTAATTTTGCGGGTCATAAAAATTAAATAGGTATTAGGTTATGAAAATTGGTTTTGACAATCAGAAATATCTAACGATTCAATCTGAACACATCAAAGAAAGAATTGCAAAATTCGGCAACAAGCTTTATCTTGAGCTCGGAGGTAAGCTCTTCGACGACCATCACGCAAGCCGAGTTCTCCCCGGCTTCATGCCCGACAGTAAGCTGTGTATGTTGCAGCAACTTGCCGACAAGGCAGAGATCGTGATAGTGATCAGTGCAAAGGACATCGAGAAGAATAAAGTGCGTCAAGACCTTGGCATCACCTACGACAAGGATGTGCTGCGACTGCGCAAGGAATTTATCAACCGTGGCTTCCTCGTGAGCAGCGTGGTAATCACTCACTACAACGGACAGAGCAGTGCAGATGCCTACCGCCAGCGTCTCGAACGACTTGGCATCAAGGCTTACTATCACTACACCATCGACGGTTATCCTGAAAATGTGGCTCTCATTGATTCAGACGAAGGATTTGGCAAGAACGACTATGTCGAAACGACACGTCCGCTTGTGATCGTCACAGCTCCTGGTCCTGGCAGCGGCAAGATGGCAGTGTGCCTCTCACAGCTCTACAACGAACAGAAACGTGGCATCACGGCTGGATATGCAAAGTTTGAGACCTTCCCTGTGTGGAGCCTTCCGCTGAAACACCCTGTCAACATTGCCTACGAAGCTGCAACTGCCGACTTGATGGATGTCAACATGATTGACCCTTTCCATCTTGAGACTTACGGCAAGACAGCCATCAACTACAACCGCGACATCGAGATATTCCCAGTGCTCAATGCTTTGTTCGAAGGCATCTACGGCGAGAATCCTTATAAGTCGCCAACGGACATGGGCGTCAATATGGTCGGTTTCTGTATCAGCGATGACAATGTGTGCTGCGAGGCTTCTCGTCAGGAGATTATCCGCCGCTATTATACAGCACTTGGTCAGATGGCAGAAGGAAAATGCAACGACAATGAGGTCAACAAGATTCGCCTCTTGTTCCGTCAGGCAAATATCACTCCTGACTATCGCAAGACAGTTGTTGCTGCTCACAACCGCAAGGCAGAAATCATTGCTAAAGGCGAGGTTGAAGAAGAATATGCAGCAGCTGCGGCTATCGAGCTTGAAGATGGCACTATCATCACTTCCGAAGCCGGCGAACTTCTCGGTTCGAGCGCTGCCCTCATCCTCAACGCCATCAAGCATCTGGCAGGTATCGACCACAGCATCAAGCTCATACCTCAGAGCCTCATTGAGCCAATACAGAATACCAAGATCACTTATCTCGGTGGACGCAACCCTCGCCTGCATACCGACGAGGTGCTTGTGGCTCTCTCGGTGGTGAGCACTCAGGACGAAAACTGTCGCAAGGCACTCGAAGTTCTGCCACAACTCAAAGGCTGCCAGCTTCATTCGACTGCTATGTTAAGCGAAGTAGATCGTAAGATTTTTAATAAGCTCGGTGTCGATGTAAGTTGTGACCCGATAAAAAAATGAAAATGTTGACGAGTTAACGGTTAACAAGTTAACATTTCCGAACAATAAGCGACAAAACGTAAGATAAACAAACAATAAACATTGACTCTACATGGTTCTTACAGACAAATGGTTTACGGCATTATCTGAGAATGAAGACGGCAGCTACACTTTCATCTCGGGAAGAAGCGACATCGATGCGTTCATCAACTCAAAGAAGATGAAACAGCGCATGGAGGTGACTTGGAGATATGAAGCCGACGAAAAGGGAATGCCAAAGATTGACAAGGAGGCAATGATCATGGAGGAGGTCGAGAATCGCCTGCGTAGAGCCATGGAGAAAGACAAACTCGCAATCCTCACTGGCATCTACACTGGTCAGGGTAAACGCGAATGGATCTTCATCACACGCAATCTGAATGCTTTTGGCGAACGTCTTAACGAAGCTCTTGGAGGTTTGCCTCAGTTGCCTATCGAGATCTATGCAGAAGATGATCCCGACAACGAGGAGTATAAGAACCTGCTTGAAATAAAAGGGGAAGACGATTAAGTCTTCCCTCTTTTGTTCTTGAAAAAACCTACCATCAGCTGGCGACATTCTTCTTCGAGCACTCCACTCACTACTTCTGTCTTTGGGTGCAAGGCATCGGGCGCAATGCGGCTATAACCTCTTCGCGGATCAGAAGCGCCATAGACAATCCTGCTGATCTGTGACCAGCCTAAGGCTCCTGCACACATCACACACGGCTCAACGGTGACATATAGTGTGCAATCGGTGAGATACTTACCTCCCAAGGTTTCGGCTGCAGCAGTGATAGCCTGCATCTCAGCATGTGCCGTCACATCGTGAAGCGTCTCGGTAAGATTGTGCGAACGTGCGATGATGCTGTTGCGGCACACCATGACTGCACCGATGGGTATCTCACCTGCTTCGCCTGCAGCCTTGGCTTCTATCAAAGCCTGTCGCATAAAATACTTGTCGTCGAACATCTTTATTGATTTTTATCTGCAAATTTAGGAATAATAAGCCAAACTTGCAAACTTCTATCACTTTAATTCTGCATATATGCAAAAAATACATCTTCTTGAGACTAAATCTACCAATACTTACCTCATTGATGCTTTAGCCAAAGGCAGCAACTATGATGAATATGACGTCATCTACACTATGCGTCAGACGGCTGGACGTGGGCAGATGGGCAATAGCTGGGAGTCGGAGCCTGACCGAAACATCTCCTTCAGCATGTTGCTTCGTCCGTTGTTCCTTCCAATCAGAGAACAGTTTGTCATTTCCGAAATAGCCTGTCTCGCCATTGCCGAGGCTCTCGACTGCTTTGGCTTGAGCGACATCTCAATCAAATGGCCAAACGACATCTATTGTGGAGATGAAAAAATATGCGGTATGCTGATCGAGAACTCGCTCACTGGTTCAAGATTCAGCCAATGTGTTGTCGGCATTGGCATCAATGTCAATCAGACACAATGGATTGGCAATGCTCCCAACCCCACTTCTATGTTGCTGAAACTTGATCGTGAAATTGATCCTATAGCTGTGATGGATAATGTGATAGAGGTAATAATAGGATACTACGAGAAACTGAAACAAGGCAAGAAAGACGTGATTCATGACCTTTATCTAAGCAGGCTCTACCGTCGAGAAGGTTTCTTCTCCTATCAGGATGCTGAAAACGGGAAGTTTTTTATGGCTCGCATCAAAACAATCGAACCTTCCGGACATCTTCAACTCGAAGACCCAGAAGGCTCAACCTACAGATATATGTTCAAGGAAGTGAAATTCGTACTTCCTTACGGTGTTACAAAAGAGTAGTGCTGTCGTTGATTTCTTTCCACTGAAGGCTTTTCTCGTTCAATTCGCCAGCGAGATTGGTATTCATCAGCTTGCATACCTTCTCATGAGAATAGTCTTGTCCGAGCAGGAACATTAGTTTGACAATGACCGCTTCGGTGGTCATTTCACCACCACCTATCACACCTGCATTCTTCAATCGGTTTCCAGTGTCATAACGGCTCATCTCTACTCCACCACCGATACATTGTGAGGTGTTGACAATGACCAATCCGCGATCGACAGCCGAACGAAGTTCTTCGATGAACCAGTCGTCGGTCATCGCATTGCCAGTGCCGAATGATTCCAACACAAGACCTCTTAAGCCATGAATGTTCAATACCGAACGGACGATGCTTGGCGATATGCCAGGGAAAAGACGTAATACCACAACATTTTGGTCGAAGTTGTAACATGGTGTCAGTTTCTCCGTGCTAATAGCATGTCGAATGTAGTGATGCGCGTAGTTGATGTGAACACCGACCTCCGCAATGGGCGGATAGTTTGGACTCGAAAAAGCATTGAACTGTTCGGCACTGAATTTCTTTGAACGGTTGCCTCTGAACAGATAACTCTGGAAGAAGATACATACCTCTGGAACCATCGGCATTCCAATGCGATCATGTGCAGCAGCTATCTCAATGGCTGTGATGAGATTTTCCTTGCCATCAGTACGCAACACACCTATTGGCAACTGCGAACCTGTGAAAATCACTGGTTTAGCGAGGTTTTGCAGTATAAAACTTAAGGCAGTGGCTGAATAAGCCATAGTGTCAGTGCCATGAAGAATTACAAAACCGTCGTAATAGTCATAGTTCTCGACCACAACTTCCGCCATCTTCTGCCAATGTTCTGGCTTGATATTGCTTGAGTCTAATGGTTGCTCAAACTGCATTGTATCGACCAGCACATGCAGCTGATTCATCTCAGGCACATGCGATGCAAGATGCTGGAAATCGAGAGGCTCGTGTGCTCCTGTCGTTGGATTTTCGACCATGCCAATCGTACCTCCTGTATAGAGAATCAATACTTTTGGCTCATGATTAATCATCGTAGGCATCGAGCTGTTGTGCATAAAGTATGTTGTTTTGTGCGTTAACCTTGATTGCAATTCATTATTTCTTCACTTCTACCCTTTGTGTCTTAGGCAGCGAAGAGTTGCGGATGTTGGTTTGGGTCACTACTGCCTGAGCAAGCGAGAGAAACGATTGTCCGACCATCGAGTCATAGTTCATCACTATTGGCTTTCCGCCGTCACCTGCCTCACATACACCCTGAACCACAGGAATCTGTGCAAGCAATGGCACATTCATCTTTTCTGCAAGTTGCTTTACACCTTCTTTGCCGAATAGATAATACTTGTTCTGTGGAAGTTCGGCAGGAGTAAACCATGCCATATTCTCGACCAAACCAAGCACAGGCACATTGATCTTCTCGTTCTGGAACATATCTATTCCCTTCTTGCAATCTGCCAAAGCCACCTGCTGTGGAGTGCTCACTATCACGGCTCCTGTGAGAGCCAAAGTCTGAACCACTGTGAGATGGATATCGCTTGTTCCTGGAGGAAGGTCGATGAGGAAATAGTCGAGTTCGCCCCAGTCAGCATCGCCAATGAGCTGTTTCAATGCGCTTCCTGCCATCGAGCCACGCCAGATGGTTGCCGAATTTGGATCGACAAAGAAACCGACAGAAAGGAGCTTGACTCCATATTGTTCAGCTGGAATGATGAGATCTCGTCCGTCAATCTTCTCTGCGTAAGGCTGAAATTCCTCAAGGTTGAACATCTTCGGCATCGAAGGTCCGAACACGTCAGCATCGAGCAGTCCTACCTTGTAGCCAAGCATCGAGAGTCCTACAGCAAGATTGGCAGCAACAGTGCTCTTGCCTACACCACCCTTGCCCGATGCCACTGCTATTATGTTCTTGACATTCGGCAGCAGTTTGTCTGGCTCAGGACGTGGAGCCTGCTTCGCTTCAGTCTTGATTTCTACCTCTACTGGTTCTCCTACTTGTTCACAGAGGTGCTTGATGTTGGCTTCGGCAGCCTTCACTACCGATTTCATGAATGGGTCGTTGGGCTTGTCGAAGATGAGAGTGAAACTGACATTGGCACCAGCAATTCTCATATCATCCTTGAGCATTTCGCTCTCGATGATGTTCTTCTTTGTGCCAGGGTATATTACGTTGGCAAGAGCCTGTTCTATTAATTTGGGATATAATGCCATTATCTATTATTTAATTAAATATGCGAAAAGAGTTCGCTTCGTTTCTCTCGTCCGTACGAACGATAAGAGTCGAGTTCAATCTCTACGTCAGGTTCAATCCAGTTGTCGCGTTTCTCGATTTGCAATGCGAGATACTTAATCGAAATGCCACGACCTAACCATTGGCTCTCGTAGTAGGTCTGAATATTGCGCAAAGCGGCAATGTCTGATGCTACATCATCGTGATAGAGGTCGTGGGTCGAAGCAAGAATATTCAATCCGTTGGCTTTTGCCATCTCCTCTGTATAGGTCACGAGGAAATTCGAGTCGCTCTTGAGATGCACTATTCCGCCATCGGCAAGCACTTGCGAATAGCGGTTCATGAACATGGTGCATGTCAGTCGCTTGTTGACCTTCTTCATCTGTGGGTCAGCAAATGTAATCCAGATCTCCGACAATTCACCTGGGGCAAAGAATGAAGTGAGGAACTCGATGTGTGTTCGCACGAAAGCCACATTGTTCAAGCCCTTCTCGATTGCTTCTGTTGCGCCCATGTGCATACGCGCTCCTTTGATATCTATGCCGATGTAGTTCTTGTCTGGAAACTCCTTGGCGAGTCCTACGGTGTATTCTCCACGTCCGCAACCCAATTCCACTACGATTGGGTTATCGTTGTGAAAGTAGTCCTGATGCCAGCGGCCTTTCATCGGGAAGCCTGTCTCCTGCAACTGCTCGAACGAGTATTGGAACACATTCGGGTACTGTGCCATCTCTGCAAATTTCGCAAGTTTGTTTTTTGCCATCTGTTATCTTTTGTCGAAAAAGGAATTGTGATCCTTAGTCGTGTTTGGTGAACAAATACTTCAAGCGGCTGAAAAGACACTCGCGTTTGTCTTCGTCAGTCTTGAAGTGAGCTGAGTCGCGGAAGTTTTCGATTGCCTTCTTTTCTTTATCCGAAAGGTTCTCTGGCACATATACAAGAATGTTGACGAGCAAGTCGCCTGTACCATAACCTCCCGACGAAGGCATACCCTTGCCCTTCAGACGAAGCATCTTGCCAGGTTGGGTACCTGCGGGGATGTTTATGCGCACTCGTCCGTTGAGTGTAGGAATTTCTACAGGTCCGCCAAGTGCTGCTGTAGGGAAGTCGATTAGAAGGTTATAGACGAGGTCGTCGTGGTCACGAAGCAGTTCCTTGTCTGGAATCTCCTCGATGGTGATAATCAGGTCGCCAGGTTGTCCGCCCTGAACCTGCGATGGGTAACCCTTGCCCGAAAGCTTAAGCTGCTGTCCGTCGAGCACGCCTGCAGGGATTGTGAACGAAATATCTTCGCCCTGGATCTTTCCCTTCTTGGTCACGCCCGTCGCAATCTCCTGGAGTGTGAGCTTAACAGTGGTTCTGCGGTCGGCTCCTTTGGTTTTGCGTCGTCCGCCAAAGTTTCCGAATATGCCATCAGGACCGAAGCCCATGTAAGGGTCTCCGCCGTTGAACGTATATGTGCGGCTACCGCCACGGCCACTGCTGCTGAATCCGCCTGCTGCACCTCCAAAGAACTGGTTGAAGATGTCAAATGGGTCAAATCCAGCGCCATCAAAGCCTCCTGCTCCGCCGCCAAAGCCACCGGCACCGCCCATTCCGGCATGACCGAACTGATCATAACGCGCACGTTTGTTGTCGTCGCTCAGCACGTCGTATGCCTCGGCAACCTCCTTGAAGTTGGCTTCGGCATTCTTTTTCTCTGCATCCGAAGCCTGACTCCATTTGTCAGGATGCCATTTCAGAGCCAACTTTCGGTAGGCTTTCTTGATTTCGTCGGCACTTGCTCCCTTTGTCAGGCCAAGCACCTCATAATAGTCACGTTTTGTTGCCATAAATTAAATAATTATTGGCCAACTACAACCTTTGCGAATCGGATCACCTTATCCTTCAGTTTGTAGCCCTTGGTTACACAATCCACAATCTTACCCTTGAGCTCTGGTGTTGGAGCAGGGAAAAGAGTCATAGCATCGTGTATGTTTTCGTCGAAGGTTTCGCCCATATCGGCAGGAATGACTGTGAGTTCATTCTGCTCAAGATATGTCTTGAACTTGCTGTATATCAGGTTGACACCTTCTCGCAAGCTGTTGATGTCGTCGCTCTTCTCCATGTGGTCGATTGCACGTTCAAAATCATCAATCACCGGAAGCAACTTCTTGAATGCATCCTCACCTCCATATTTCAACAGGTTCTGCTTGTCACGGAGAGTATTCTTGCGGAAATTGTCGAAATCGGCCATCAGACGCAGGTAAGCATCCTTCTGTGCAGCGAGCTGCTTCTGCAACTCCTCAATCTGCTCTTCGGGTGTCACTTCCTTCACTTCTTCAACCTTAGCTTCTGTCGAGTCTTCTGCTGACTGTTCCTGAGTCTCGGTTGTATCAGTCTGAACCTCCTGTTCAGTCTTCTGCTGTTCTTCAATTTTTTCTTCTTGAGTATTCATATTATATATATGTATTTATTATTTTCAAAAAAATATATGCAAAAACGATGCCATGACAAATTGTCATCTATTTTGTCAGCCTTTATGCACTTCATAACCTTCGCCAAACCAGTTCTCATAGTCTTCTGGAACGTGGTCGAAGATGCCAAACAATGCCGAACCCGAACCCGACATTGATGCATAGACAGCTCCATGGTCATATAGCGACTGCTTGACCATGGCAAGTTCGGGATGCAAAGGGAAGACCGATTTCTCAAAGTCATTGACAATGCTGTCTTTCCACTCCTCCACAGGTTTCTTGAGCAATTCATGCAGCGGCACCTCTGGCTTCACGGGCTTGACATTCGAATATGCCTCCTTGGTGCTTACACCAAATGGCGGTTTCACTACCAGTATGGTCTTTCCGCTAAGAGAAAGAGGATAAGGCTCAAGTTCCGAACCGATACCTTCGCAGTACTGCGCTCCCTTGCGACAGAAGAATGCACAATCTGCTCCCATGGCGGCAGCTTCTTTTTCGAGGTCAGCATCGCTGATGTCAAGACCGAACATCTCGCGCAGCATCAGCAGTACGTGTGCGCCATCTGACGAACCTCCTCCAAGACCCGCGCCGAATGGCACTATTTTCTTCAGATAGATGGTGCATCCTGGCAGTTCAGGGAACAACTTCTGCAACCGGCGATAGGCCCTGACACAGAGATTGCTCTCAGGGTCTCCGTCGATGGCTATGCCGCTCATCACGATCTTGCATTCTCCAGGCTCACCTTCTGCAATGATCTCTACAGCGTCGCACCAGTCGATTGGATAGAATAATGTCTGGAGCACATGATAACCGTTCTCCAACTTGCGGGTCACAAACAGACCTAAATTTATCTTGGCATGAGGAAATTTGAGCATAATATATAAAGAAGTTAATAGTAGCCAACGGGAGACAACTCCCGCCTATTCACCAAACATTTAATCATGATGATATGGTTCACCTCTCATTATCGTAAACGCACGGTAAATCTGTTCGACAAGGAAAAGCCTTACCATCTGGTGGCTGAATGTCATCTTCGACAGCGAGATCTTGCCTTGAGCAGCATCGTATATCCGCTGTGAGAAACCATAGGGACCGCCAATCAGAAGCACAAGACGCTTGCTGACTGTCTGCATTTTGTTTTCGAGGAACGTGCTGAATTCGCGCGATGTAAACTCCTTGCCCCTTTCGTCGAGCAGCACAAGCACGTCGCCAGGCTGCAAGCGGTCAAGCACTATATCGGCTTCTTTTTCCTTCTGCTGTTCTTCTGTCAGGTTCTTTGTGTTCTTCAGATCTGGCACTTCCTCAATCGCAAACGGCACATAATGAGTCAACCGCTGCTGATAGTCGGAAATCGCCTCCTGAAAGAGCTTTCCTGTAGTCTTGCCTACGAACATTACTTGTATGCGCATGAGGTGTGAAGATGTTAAGATGTGATGTGCTCTAAGAGCTTCTGAATTCTTGGAGCCTCGCCACACAGTATCACATTATCGCCTTCGAGCAGAAGGATATTGGCATCAGGGTTCATGACTGTTTTGCCTTCATGCTCAATGCCAAGCACTGCACATTGGGCTTTCTCCTTGATGTGCGACTCTGCAAGCGTCTTGCCGCAGAATGGCATCGAGGCTGTGATGGTGAATTGCTCGAGGGTGAAAGGAATACGCTGTCGAATGATGTTCATTCCGTCTTCCTTGATTGTCTCACCCTTTTCGAGCCATCGCTTAAACTCCTCAATCTGCTTGTCGGTGCCTGCCACCACGATGATGTCGTGAGGGAACAACCGTTCGCGTCCGCCAGGCACATTGATGTCGCGACCTTCACGTATTATGCGCACGATATTGATGCCCGACACATTGCGCAGGCCTAATTCCATGAGCATCTTTCCGCAGTAGCTTGATGTGACAGGCAGTTCGAAGTCGGCAATATGAAGATCGTGATTGAGCAGTTCGTTTTCGAAGTCCTTGCGCACAAAACGATTGTTGTCCTGCGCTTTCTCGCGAGCATTGAGATTGTTCATGAATCGTTCTTCAATCTTCTTCGACGAGTTTCTAACTTTGGTCGAGAAGAAAATCAAAGACACGATGCTGACCGAGCATACGACGAGAACACCGTAGGTATAAGCGAAATAATACTGTATGCAATAGATCACAATGATCGTACAGATGATGAAACGCAAAAGCGACATTGCCACTACATAACCTCTGCGTATGCCTCCACTGTTCCATACCGATTTTGCTTCCTGACTGCGGATGTGCTTAGTGGCTATTTTGTAAATGAATGGCGATAGGACACTGAGCAGCACGCCCAAAGCGACAAATCTGCCCACCCAGTCTATTTCTTCGGGCAACATGGCATTGATTGCTTCGACAAATGGAGCTGAGAGGTAGCTGAAATAGATCACCATGACAAATATCGTGAGGATGATATATATGGCGGCAGTAACCACAAATTTCCTTATCAGTATGCTCAGGTCACTGTTCTGAGTAATGGTGTTCTTGCTGCGGGCATATTGTTCGAGCATGATTCTCGCCCTTCGTGGCAGGCTCTTGTGTACTTTCTCGTAGGCAGGAACAGACAACTTGATGATGTAAGGTGTAAGGAAGGTGGTGATGACCGAAACAGCCACTATCACTGGATAGAGATATTTCTCGGTCACACCTATGCTTTCGCCAAACTGAGCAAGGATGAAGCTGAACTCTCCTACCTGAACCAAGGTGAAGCCTGTCTGCATGGCAGTCTTCAGTGGCTGACCCGAAAGCAGCACGCCAAGCGAAGCAAAGATGATCTGTCCCGCTATCACAATGAAACTGATCACGGTGATTGGCAACCAGTATTTGCCAAGCAAGGCAGGATCGATCATCATTCCCACAGAAGTGAAGAAGATAGCACCGAACATATTCTTGATTGGGCTCATGAGTCGCTCTACACGTTCTGCTTCGATGGTTTCGGCAAGGATGCTTCCCATGACGAACGCTCCGAGTGCCGCGCTGAATCCAGCTCCAATGGCAAGGAGCACCATGCCAAGACAGAGTCCGAGCGACAATATGGTCATCGTCTCGTCGTTGAGATAACGCCTACAGATTTTGAACAATGTCGGTATGATCATGATGCCCGACACAAACCACAGAATAAGATATGCCAAAAGCTTGCCCAGCTGCCATGCCATCTCTCCGCCTTCAAAGCTCTGCTTGACCGCCACCGATGCCAGAAGCACCATGAGCACTACGGCAAAGAGGTCTTCGACCACAAGTATGCCAAGCGAGATGCCCGCAAATTTCTGCTGGCGCAATCCCATGTCGTCGAGAGCCTTGAACACAATGGTGGTCGATGACATACAGAGCATACCGCCCAGAAAAAGGGCATTCATCTCGTTGAAACCAAGCATTCGGCCGACGAGGAAACCTGTGGTCATCATGCCTATCACGATGGTGAGACAGCCCACGATGGCGGTCGAACCAACTTGAAGCAGTTTCTTGAACGAGAACTCCAAGCCCATCGAGAAAAGAAGGAAGATCATACCGATCTCTGCCCAGTGTTCTGCACTTTCGATGTCGTTGATCCATGCCGAACCACATACATAGGGTCCGACAAGCAATCCGGCTACAAGGTAACCAAGCACGACTGGCTGTTTCAGAAACTTAAACAAAATACTGACAATGCCAGCTGTCAGCATTATTATGCCAAGATCATGTATCATTGTTCTCTTCTTTATCTTCTAATATCTTCCCTCCGAAACGAATTAAAGCAAAACGTAGTCGAGCACGTCTTTGATATTTCTGAAATAGTGGAATTTCAGGCCGGAAAGATACTTTTCATTGATTTCTTCAACGTCCTTGCGGTTATCCTCACAGAGCACGAGATCGGTGATGCCGGCACGTTTGGCTGCAAGAATCTTCTCCTTGACGCCCCCGATAGGCAATACACGTCCGCGAAGGGAAATCTCACCTGTCATTGCCACGCGTTCGCGCACCTTGCGATGTGTGAATGTCGAAGCTAACGAAGTCACCATAGTGATACCTGCCGACGGACCGTCCTTTGGTGTAGCACCTTCAGGACAGTGAATATGAACGTTATGGTTGTCAATGTCGTCTTGCGAGATGCCAAGTTCGGCGGCATGTGACTTGATGTATTGATATGCCAGGGCAGCCGACTCTTTCATCACATCGCCAAGGTTGCCTGTCAGCGTGAGTTTCTCGCCCTTGCCCTTGCTGAGCGACGACTCTACATAGAGGATGCAGCCACCCACCGATGTCCAAGCAAGTCCTGTTACCACACCATAGTATTGATTACCCTCATACTTATCTGGGTCGAACATTGGCTTGCCGAGGAATTCTTCGAGGTCAGATGACGCCAACTTGACAGGCACTGTCTCATCCATTGCGGTCTTCCATGCGATGCGACGCATGATCTTCGCAATGCTCTTGTCGAGCAGACGCACACCAGACTCTCGTGTGTATTGATCGACAATCTCTGCCATAACCTTCTTCGGGATAGAGAACTTCGAGTCTTTCAGTCCATGTTCCTCTTTCTGCTTTGGCAACAGATGACGCTCGGCTATTTCGACTTTCTCTTCCATGATGTAGCCACTCAGCTCGATGATCTCCATTCGGTCACGAAGCGGTGGGGCAATGGTCGAAAGTGTGTTGGCTGTGGCGATGAACAGCACCTTCGAGAGGTCATAGTCTATGTCGAGATAGTTGTCATGGAAGGTGTTGTTCTGCTCTGGGTCGAGCACTTCGAGCAATGCCGAAGCAGGGTCGCCCTTGAAGTCAGCACCAATCTTGTCAATCTCGTCGAGCACGAACACTGGGTTGTCGGTTCCAGCCTTGAGTAATCCGCCAATGATGCGTCCAGGGAGTGAACCGATATATGTCTTTCGGTGTCCGCGTATCTCTGATTCATCGTGGAGTCCACCGAAACTGACGCGCACATACTCGCGCTTCAGTGCCCGTGCTATGCTCTTGCCAAGCGATGTCTTGCCTACACCCGGAGGGCCTACGAGACAGAGAATAGGAGCCTTCATGTCACCGCGCAGTTTCAGCACTGCCAGATGTTCAAGTATGCGCTCCTTGACCTTCTCCAATCCGTAATGATCGTGGTCGAGCACCTTGCGGGCATTCTGGAGGCTCATGTTGTCCTTCGACACCTTACCCCAAGGCAAGTCGGCTATTGTGCGCAGATAGTTGAACTGCGGACTGTAATCAGGCGCTTGTTCGTTCATTCTCTGCAGTTTGTTGACTTCTCGAAGGAATATATTCATCACCGAGTCTGGCAGATTCTTGGCATTGATCTGCTCGAGCAGCTTGTCTATTTCTTCGTTCTGACCTTCACCCAGTTCCTCCTTGATGGTTTGCATCTGCGAATACAGATAGTTCTTGCGTTGAAGTTCAGACAATTCTTTGTTTGTACTCCGGTTAATCTTGTCTTTCAGCAGTGTGAATTGAAGCTGGTTGCTGATAATCTCGTGCAGATCCTTGACACGGCGTAAAATATTGTTTTCTTCGAGAAGCATCTGTCGTTCGGAAATCGTCATCGGGAATGTCGAACAGAGGAACGTGGTCATGAAGTTAAAGTCGGGGAAATTTGCCAATGCAAACAATATCTCAGGTGGCAAGGTATTATCCTGACACGAAGCCATCTGCTGTATCTCGTCTTTGATACAGCCTACGAGGGCTTTGTATTCTTTATTCTTTGGGTGAGGCTGCTGTTCATCTATCAGCGTCACGTCGCCCACGAGATATGGCATCTCCTTGGTCAATTCGTTGAGATGTGCAATGTGACGGCCTTGCAGGATGGCGCTCATCGTGCCATCAGGCATCTGCAGGACTTTCAATACCTCGGCTACACAACCTGTGGCATACAGATTCTTCTTCGTCGGTTCTTCGTCGTTGTTAGTTTGCAGGAAAAGTCCGATATAGCAATGTTGCTTCTGTGCGATGTCAAGTACTTTAAGAGATTTCGATCGACCTACGGTGATTGGCGTAGTCATTCCTGGAAAGAGAACAACGTCGCGCGATGCTATGATGGGCAGATTGTTTGCATCAAAACGCTTTTCGTCCAATTTCGAGTCAACGACACCTTCGGTGAAGAAGGGAATAACCATAGTATGTGACGAACTATGTTCTTCTACGAGCGGGTCAAACTGTTTCATTTTGTCTTTTATGTTCATATCTAATTAAATAACGGGCGCAAAAATAATAAATATATTTGTATTTTCAAAATTTATCCTTACATTTGCACTGTTTTTATTCAGATAAAACGATGAATCATAACTTCTACTTTAAACAATTCACTATATTTCAAGAGAAATCGGCAATGAAGGTTGGTACTGATGGTGTCCTTCTTGGAGCATGGGCAAAGCCATCTTGTGACGCTAATTCTCATCTGTCGATTCTCGACATCGGCACAGGCACTGGTGTCATTGCTCTCATGATGGCTCAGCGTTTTCCCAATGCAGTGATTACTGCAATTGAAATCGACCACGATGCAGCCGAGGAAGCCAAGACAAATGCCGGCAACTCGCCTTGGAGCGACAGAATCAGCGTAGTGGAGTCTGCTCTCAGTGATTTCGATGCTGCCGATGTTGATGGCAAGCTGTGTCAATACGATTTAATTGTCACCAACCCACCTTTCTATAATGCAACACTTAAGCCCGATGAAGCGACTCGTGCGGCAGCTCGCCACTGCGACTCTCTCCCTTTTTCCGACATCACGCGCTTTGCCGACAGTCATCTCTCGTCCGACGGAATACTGGCTGTGATTTATCCGACTAATTGCGAACAAAACATAATGCTCGGCGTTGCCACAAGCTCGCTCACATTCCATACCATCTGCGATGTGGTGACCAAAGAGGGAAAGCCTGCCAAGCGACGTATGGCATGTTTTTCACGCAAGTCGTACCCGCTCAAACAAGAGTGTTTGGTTATTCGAAACGCTTCGGGCGACTATTCCTACGATTACCGTAATCTTGTCAACGATTTTTACATCAATCTTAATTAAATATCTATGGGAAAGGAAATTGAAAGAAAATTTCTCGTCAAAAACAAATCTTATAAGTCTCTTGCGAATGGCACTCACTATCAGCAAGGCTATATCCCTACTGTCAATGGTATGACTGTGCGCATACGCATTGCCGGAGACAAAGCTTTCATCACCCTGAAAGACCATGCCGTGGGTTTCACTCGTCACGAATTTGAATACCCCATCCCTGTCGATGAGGCTCAGCAAATGCTCGATCTGATGTGCGCAAAACCACAAATAGATAAATATCGTTATGTCGTTCCTGCCACTTCTCCCGTCGCCGAACACAATCTCTGTTGGGAGGTTGATGAGTTCCTCGGAGACAATCAAGGACTGACTATCGCCGAGATCGAAGTGCCATCGGAAGATACCATCTTCGACATCCCCGACTGGGTTGGCGAAGAGGTTACAGGCGACAAGAGATATTACAATTCTCATCTCTGCAACTGTCCATACAAAGAGTGGAAATAACGGCGCACCTGTTTTTTTGTATATACTAACTCACTTCCACTTGTACACGCTAACACGTTGATACATGAGTTCCGAGACAACATTTTATAATGCTTCGCCTCACACCATATTTATAGTCGCGCATGTGTACACGTAAGTTATAGGCATCTATGGTTGTATCTATGATATGATAAATGGTAAAAAAGCCTTTAGTTAACATGATTAATATATTTATAATTAATTGCTTAGTATGCTGATTAGCATCTAAATTTCAATTTACAACCATATAAAAAATCAAATCCTCTGCAATCTTCCGATTGCAGAGGATTGATATAAAATAATTTAATAAATTACTTGTTGAGAGCCTCTGCGACCGCAACGGCAACAGCTACTGTACAACCTACCATTGGGTTGTTACCGATACCGAGGAAGCCCATCATCTCAACATGAGCAGGAACTGAAGAAGAACCTGCGAACTGAGCAGCAGAGTGCATACGACCCATAGTGTCAGTCATACCGTAAGAAGCAGGACCTGCAGCCATGTTATCTGGGTGGAGTGTACGACCAGTACCACCACCTGAAGCTACTGAGAAGTATGGCTTGCCAGCGATAGAACGCTCCTTGAAGTAAGTACCTGCAACTGGGTGCTGGAAGCGAGTTGGGTTGGTAGAGTTACCTGTGATAGAAACATCAACGTCCTCCATCCACATGATAGCAACACCCTCGCGAACATCATCAGAACCGTAGCAGCGAACGTTAGCACGGAGACCGTCAGAATAAGGAGTCTCTGCAATTACGTTAACCTTGCCAGTGTAGTAGTCGAACTGAGTCTGAACGTATGTGAAGCCATTGATACGAGAGATGATCTTGGCAGCATCCTTGCCGAGACCGTTGAGGATAACGCGGAGCTTGTTCTTACGAACCTTGTTAGCCATCTCAGCGATCTTGATAGCACCCTCAGCAGCTGCATAAGACTCGTGGCCAGCGAGGAATGCGAAGCACTGAGTCTCTTCACGGAGAAGACGAGCAGCGAGGTCTCCGTGACCGATACCTACCTTACGGTCGTCGGCTACAGAACCAGGAATACAGAACGACTGAAGACCGAGGCCGATAGCAGAAGCAGCATCAGCAGCAACCTTGCAGTTCTTCTTGATAGCGATAGCAGCACCTACTACATAAGCCCACTTTGCGTTTTCGAAGCAGATAGGCTGAGTAGATTCACACATTGCATAAGGATCGATGCCCTTTTCGTCACAGATAGCCTTAGCCTCGTCGATATCCTTGATGCCAACAGCGTTCAGGGCTGCATTGACCTGAGCGATTCGGCGATCATAACTTTCAAATAATGCCATATTTTTGGTTGTTTTTTATTTGTTGGAAAAAAGTAAATAATGAGTATCCTGCCCAGACATCTGTCATCTTTTCTTGCTCTGCTGCTTGATCATGCGCTTGGTAAAAGTGTTGGTGACCCAACCCATGAGGAGCACGATGACTGCGAAAAATACGCAATACCAGCCCTTGAGCGGTGTGCCTCCGTTGAAGAAGATGACAGCACAAATGGCAAGCACCACAAGCAAGACAGAAATCACGATATTGTAGATGCGGATGAACTTCTGGAGCATAAGATAGAAATTACTTGGTTAAAGAAATTATTCGTGACGTGGGTCGATATACTTGACAGCGTCCTTGAAGCGACCGTATGTGCCTGTAGCCTTCTTAACAGCCTCGTTGGCATCCATACCTTCCTTGATCCACTGCATCATCTTGCCCATGTGAACAAACTCGTAACCAATAACTTCGTTGTTGGCATCGAGAGCCATGCGAGTGCAGTAACCCTCAGTCATCTGGAGGTAACGTGAACCCTTGAGCTTAGTACCATACATTGTACCAACCTGTGAAACGAGACCCTTACCGAGGTCTTCGAGACCAGCACCTACAACGAGACCGCCCTCAGAGAAAGCTGACTGTGTACGACCATAAACGATCTGGAGGAAAAGCTCGCGCATTGCAGTGTTGATAGCGTCGCAAACGAGGTCTGTGTTGAGAGCCTCAAGGATAGTCTTGCCAGGGAGGATCTCAGAAGCCATAGCTGCTGAGTGAGTCATACCTGAGCAACCTACTGTCTCGACAAGGCACTCTTCGATAACACCGTTCTTGACGTTCAATGAGAGCTTGCAAGTACCCTGCTGTGGGGCACACCAGCCAATACCGTGAGAGAAACCAGAGATGTCCTTGATTTCCTTAGCGTGAATCCACTTACCCTCTTCAGGGATTGGAGCATTTTCATGATTTGCGCCCTTAGCGACACAACACATGTTTTCTACTTCCTTAGAATAAACCATAGAAAAATTTATTTAGTTGATATTTAATTAGTTATGTTTAACCAATTTGATTTTGGTATCACAATCGTATTTTTGTCAGGCTTTGCATAATTCATGCATTGTGAAAAATTACATTTTCATGTAATTGTTCTTACAGCTATTGCATGAATAATTTACATTCAGAATACCTTCTCAGTCAATTATGCAAATTACAATGACACTAATTTGACCAAATGCCCAACATCCATCAAATATTATTAGTATTTGATGTTATTTAGGCGCAAATATAATATATATTGAACAACAAAACAACATTAAATGATAATTATACAAATAAAACGAATGAAATTATCAAGTAAAGCAATCTCTGCGTTACAGTTTGACAAGGTAAAGGCATTTGTCTTTGACAAGTGGAATGCCACCTACATTTGCACTTCACTTGCACATTTTATCAGGATATCAATGTAAAATAAAAAAGAAAGAAACGTGCCTTTGCTGACAATGAAAGTGTGCTTGCAGGATTATTTGGTTGAGAAAAAAACAGCAAAACAATACATTGTAACAAATAAATATGTATCTTTGCTCCGAATATTAACCATATTCATAAACAACGATATGATCGGCTCAAAGACAAAAGACTCATTTATCACTGAAATGCAAGTGATTAGCACGCAATATTACAGCTCTCCGTGTGGAGAACTCATCTTGGCATCGATGGGCGATGAACTGTGCCTTTGCGAATGGAGTGTGATGCCATGTGCCGAGCGAAACTTACGTAGGCTCAAGCGGTATGTGAAAGCTGATTTCAGGATCGAGACCACTCCTGTCTTGGCACAGACAATGAGACAGCTCGATGAGTATTTTGCAGGCAATGGCAAGACATTCAGTATTCCGCTGCATCCTGTCGGAACAGCTTTTCAGCTTCGGGTCTGGAGGGCATTGCTCGACATTCCATACGGAGAGACAAGAAGCTACTTGGAGATCGCCCGCGAAATAGGCAATCCAAAAGGCATCAGAGCCGTGGCACAGGCCATTGGCGCAAACGGCATCAACATCATCATCCCTTGCCATCGCGTCATTGGCAGCAACCAATCCCTGACTGGCTTCGCTGGAGGATTGGACAACAAAAAGCGACTGCTTGAACTTGAAAAAAATGAAAAATAAGATAGTAATACTGAGCGACAATCGCACAAACGACGAAAGACTCTTGACCGAACATGGTCTTTCGGTATATTTAGAGAGTGCCTCCGGAAAGTACCTGTTTGATACAGGAGCTTCGGATCTGTTCATACGCAATGCCGAGGTTTTGGGAATAGATATATCTGCTGTCGATTACTGCTTGATCTCGCATGGGCACAATGACCATATCGGCGGACTTCCTGCCTTTCTCGAACACAACAAAAAGGCGAAGGTGATTCTCTCTGCCCATATTCCAGGCACGGAATATGTGTCCGAACGCCGTGGACGACATTCCATTACTGGCAACGTTGACTTTTCGCAACATCGCCATCGCTTTGTCTTTGTCGAAGAAGATACAGTGATTGGCAATATCCACATATATGCAAATATCGCCCAAAGGCATGACTTGCCTCTGGGCGATAGAAATCTGCTAATTCGTGATGCTGAAGGCGGATATGTGGCAGACACATTTCACCATGAGCTTGCCTTTCTCGTCGATAGAGTTCTCTTCACAGGCTGTGCTCACAACGGCATCCTCAACATCATGGAAGCTGTGGGCGAAAAGGTGAGAATCAGCATCGGAGGCTTCCATCTTCTGGACAGCCATCTGAACCAGACCTACGAATCCGACCGTCAGCTTCAGGCTCTTGCCAATCAGCTGGCAGAGAGCTATCCAGACACATCGTTCTATACAGGACACTGCACTGGCGACCATTGCTTTGCCATCATGTCTGA
>JAEDEY010000092.1 GCA_016293065.1 Bacteroidales bacterium | reverse complement strand
TCAATGTCAATCACTTGCCCTGGAGTCGTCTCGTAGGTCTTGTCGAAGGCATAGCGGCGAGTCTTTGGGTTGTAGCCATAGACAACGTGGAGGATGCCACCCTTGTTGCTGGTGATTGTAGCCTTGGTCAGTCGGCCTTTACGCCATGCCTGGTCAACAGTGAAATCGCCTTCTGCCTTCAGCCCTTTGATAGAGCCTTCGCGCCATGCCTTCGGAAGAGCTGGAAGCAGAGAGACAGTACCGTCGAGGCTCTGGAGCAACATCTCGCTGATGCCAGCCATGACACCGAAGTTGCCATCGATCTGGAAAGGAGTGTGGGCATCCCAGAGGTTGTAGTAGCAGCCGCCTGAACCGCGCCATTGAGAGCCGGCATGGAGCAGGGCATTGTTGATCATGCGGCGAGCGTGGTTGCCGTCGAGCGCTCTTGCCCAGAGGTTGACGCGCCAGCCCATTGCCCAGCCAGTCGAAGCGTCGGTGCGCTGTGTGAGGCTGTTGATGGCTGGAACGAAGTAGTCGTCGCCAGGCTTGATCTGTGTGAACGGATATAGAGCCATGAGGTGAGAAGTGTGGCGATGTGCATTCTCGCCCACGGTGTATGGACTGTATTTCCACTCGCGCAGAATGGTCGAGCCGTCCTTGATGAGCTTGTTCCACTTCTCGCCTGAGAGATAAGTCTCGGTGTGCAAGCCAAGGTCGAGTTTCGAACGGCGGTCGCTGATGCGTTCGAGCCATTCGGCAGGAAGCTCATTGCGATTGCCAAGCACCTCGATGGCAGCCAGCGTGTTGTCGAAGAGTTCGCGCACGAGCTGCTGGCTATGGGCAGTAGCATTCTCTACCTGAGGCCCGTGCTCAGGAGAAAACTCCTTCGGACACTCGTAGGTGCCGTCATCTGCAAGCACGAGACGTTCAGCCCAATACTGCGATGCCGACCACATGGTAGGGAACACTCGCTTGAGGTATTCGCGGTCGAGGGTATAGCGATAGTGCCACCAGAGGTGAGTCACATACCAGGCATTGGCAATGGTGTAATTATCCGACCATGACGACATTCCGCCAAAGAGGTTGCTTTCGGTATTGACCACCCAGCCCACACTCTGACCTGCAGCCTTGGCCTGATTGATACAGCCAGGACTATTGGAAATATTAACGATATAGTCCAGAAATGGCAGATGAAGGTCTCCAAGGGCATTTGCCTCGGTAGGCCAGTAGTTCATCTGGATATTTATGTTGGTGTGGATATCTGAGTTCCAAGGAGCATGACCCTTGTCTGTATCGCACCAAAGTCCCTGAAGATTGTTTGGTACTGCCTGATGACGATTACTGCTTATAAGCAGATAACGTCCGTAGTGATAATAAAGCTGTTCGAGGTAGAGTCCTTCTGCCGAATCCTTGTTCTTCTGGCTTTCTCCATAAAAGTCGATCAGGTCTTTTGTGTTTTTCTTGCTATCCACATTCTTGCCATTGTCTGTCAGTCCGAATTGAACTCGAGCCATATAACTGCGGAAATCGGCAATGTGAGCATCCAAGAGTTGCTGCCAGCTCTTTGTCTTGGCCTGCCGAATGCGGTTGTTCATATCGGCAACAAGATGGATAGCCTTGCCATTAGTGAATGTGAAAGCATTTGAGCCATCATAATCTGTAGCTCCTGTGACATATATAATAATCTCGCGTGCGTTACTCACGGTAATGCCATCTTTTCCAGTAGTCACTGTGGCTCCTTCGTCAGCGCTCACGCTCATCTGACTTGCATAAGAGATGAGTTCGAGCTTGCCGCTGAACGCAGCATCGCCATCGCTGTATGTGACCTCTGGCTTGACTGGACTGAGCGAACAGAGTGGTGCTCCTGGCTCTACGGCAAAACGCATCGACATAGTATTGGCTCCTGTGGCCGAATATCGGGCTGCCATAACCTTATCTGGCTGAGAGGCGATATATGTGCGGGTATATGCTGTGCCATCAGCATCGGCAAAAGCGACACCTGCTACAGCATTGTCAATGTCAAGATATCTCACATAATCAGTAATACCACGCTCGAAGTTATCGCTGATATCTGTGATCCAGATACTTCCAAACTTCAGATATTCGCCATGTTCGGGATTAGGGCGGGTATCCGAATTGCCAGACCATAAGCTCTTTTCATTGAATGTGATCTTATCGACAACAACATTGCCGAAGATACTGCCTCCAAATTCTCCATTGCCAATGGGCAAAGAGTATTCCTCCCAGTCAGCATAACCAGTGCCGGCAGGCTGGTTGTACCATAGGGTGTGACGACTTGGCTTGTCAAATGTTGCAACTCCCGAAACGATGTTGTCATCGGCAACAGCCAATGTGAATAATGAAGCTATTGCACATATCAGAATAAAATGTTTTTTCATAGATATATATTTGTATTAGTTGTGCAAAGATAAGGATATTATGAAAGATTCAAAAATTTCTGCTTGAAAAACGTTGAAAAAGCCACAAAAAAGCAATGGCTCGGATTGGTATGTCACCATTCCGAGCCATTGATATGAAAAGATTATGAGATTTAGAATACAAAAATGAGGAAGAGGTAGCCGACGATTGCACCCATAACACCGATGGTGAGACCCGACTTTGCCATATCGGTCTGCGAGATGATGCCCGTAGAAGACGCGATGGCGTTAGGAGGGGTCGAGATTGGGAGTGTCATTGCGAGCGATGCTGCCATGGCTGTTCCGAAGAGCAGAGTCTTGAGTCCGCCAACAGCGAGGAGAGTCTCACCCATGCCAGAGCCGACTGCACAGAGGATTGGAATAAGCAAGGCTGCTGTTGCCGAATTTGAAATGAAGTTAGAAAGCAGCCAGCAGATTGCACCTGCAGAGATAAGAACTACAAGAGGCGACCATGAGCCAAATGGGATGGAATGGACAAGATCGGCAGCGAGACCCGACTTGTTGAAGCCAAGACCAAGGGCGAAACCACCTGCTACCATCCAGAGTACCGACCAGTTGATCTTCTCAAGATCTTTCTTCGAAAGCAGACCTGTGAGACAGAGGCAGCAGATAGGCACGAGAGCCACGACATTGGCATTGAGTCCGTTCCATTCGCCTGTAAACCAAAGAATGATAGTGAGTGCGAAGGTGATAGCTACGACCCATGTCTTGTAACCCTTGCGTAGTCCGCCTTCGATGGTGAGCTCTATGCGTTCGCCTTTCTTGAATGGGAACATCCACATGAGCACAGCCCAGCCAATGGCAAGGATAATGAGGGTGATAGGAGTCATTGCCGAACACCACTCGAGGAACGAGACATGGCTTGAAGGAAGTCCTTGTTCTGTAAGGCTCGCGATGGTGTCAGGGTCGTTGAGGTACTTCATAGCCACGCCGTTGGGAGGTGTGCCGATAGGAGTGGCGATACCACCGATGTTGGCACCGAGAGGAATGGCCATAGCAAGAGCTATCTTGCCCTTTGAGCCATTGTCGGAATGCATCGAGCGGAGCACAGGCGCAAGGAAGGCAAGCATCATGGCTGCTGTGGCAGTGTTCGAAATGAATGCCGAGAAGAGTGCTGTGACAAGGATGAAGCCAGCGAGTACCATACCTGGGCGGGTGCCGAACGGATAGAGCAGCACCTTGGCCATTGCTACATCGAGTCCTACCTTCTCAACACCGATGGCAAGAACGAAGCCGCCCATGAAGAGCATGACGACAGGGTCGGCGAAACATGCCATGATGGCCTTGTAGTCGATGAGCTTGCCCAAAGGAGTGGCGTTAGGGTCGGCAAGCGAAGGATCGTTGGCAAAGAACCATAGCGAGGAGTCGGAAACCGTGAGGAGCATGACCACGATGATGAGCACCGAAGTACACCATGTCGGGATGGCTTCGGAAATCCAGAGTATGGCTGCGGTGACGAAGATGGCTACCATGCGCTGCTCGACCAGTGTGAGGCCAGGCAAACCATACCATGACGATGGCATCGCAATGATGCCGAAATAAAGAAAGAGGGACAGAAGACTGCCGATGACGGTCTTCACGTTCGACGGGTTGCGGAAGTTTTTGTAGCGTCGAACCAAAACGGATTTTGATAAATCAAATGACATGATATTTATATGTAATGTTATTTCCTTGATTTGTTTTGCAAAAAAACGGCACAAAGATAAAGATTTTTTAATTCAAAGGGTAATTATCTGTCAAAAATTATGTTATTTACGTATAATTATACGCAATTTGCTCTATTTGAGAAGAAAAATCACTACCTTTGCTTGCCTAATTAGTTAGATTTTCAAATTCTTCATTACTTAACAAACATTGAAAACAAAAAAATGGGAATCAAAGAACGATGGAATAACCTCATGTCGAATGTGGCTTTGAAACGCAAATTGTATGACATTATTTTTGAATCCGACACGCGTGCCGGCAAAACTTTCGATGTCGCTTTGATGATATGTATTTTAGTTAGTATAATCCTCACCATATTCGACAGTCTCATCAGTCATCATGTGGGGCAGACGATAATGGTCGTGCTCGAATATTTACTCACTATTTTCTTCACTGCCGAATACGTTGCCCGACTGTATTGTTCGCCTAATCCCAAGGCTTATGCTCTGAGTTTCTTCGGCATCGTCGATCTGCTGTCGATCCTGCCTGTCTATCTCGGATTCTTCATGCACAGCGCTCGTTTCATGATCGTGATCCGAAGCATCCGACTGATTCGTATCTTCCGCATTTTCAAGCTTTTCAGTTTCCTTGAGGAAGGCTATATGCTGATCGACTCGATTATGGCAAGTTTCCGCAAGATTCTTGTCTTCTTCCTCTTTGTCGTGATTATGGTGATCTGCATCGGCACCATCATGTTCATGGTCGAAAGCACTGAACCTGGCTCTCCTTTCACCGATATCCCTACGAGCATCTATTGGGCTATTGTCACCCTGACCACAGTGGGTTATGGCGACATCACTCCTATCACGCCTTTGGGACGATTCCTGAGTTCGGTGGTGATGCTGCTCGGCTACACCATCATTGCAGTGCCGACAGGCATTGTCTCAGCATCGATGATGAACAGACCTCGTGGTTCAAAGAAGAAGAACTGCCCGAACTGCGGACGGTCGGGACATGAAGAAAAAGCCACGCATTGTAAATACTGTGGTAGCGAATTGGAGGAATAAAAATGTTTTTGGTGCATATTTATGAAAAAATCTATCTTAAGATAGACCACGTTGATGAAAAAATGTTATCTTTGCGCCAAAATTATAATAATTAATAATATTAACTATTAAAAAAAATATATTTATGGCATTAATGGATCAGCTCGTTGCTAAGGCTAAGGCCAACAAGCAGCGCATTGTCCTTGCAGAAGGCACAGAACCTCGTACAATCCAGGCAGCAGACCGCATCCTCGGTGATGGTGTCGCAGATATCGTGCTCATCGGCGCAAAGTCTGAAATCGATGCTCTCGTTGCCGAATATGGTCTTAAGAATATCGACAAGGCTACAATCGTTGAGCCTGAAAACAACCCTAACGCACAGAAGTATGCCGACCTCCTCTTCAAGCTCCGTGAGAAGAAGGGCATGACACCAGAGAAAGCAGCAGAACTCGTCAAGGATCCTCTCTACCTCGGTACGCTCATCATCAAGAGCGGAGAGGCTGACGGTCAGGTGGCAGGTGCTCGCAACACTACTGGCGACGTGCTTCGTCCTGCACTCCAGATCATCAAGACAGCTCCTGGCATCTCTTGTGTCTCTGGCGCATTCATCATGATTCTCGAAAACGAGGCTGCAAAGGCTTATGGCAAGGAGGGTATCCTCGTGTTTGCCGACTGTGCAGTTACTCCTAACCCTGATGCTAAGCAGCTCGGTCAGATTGCCGTTTGCTCGGCTGATACAGCTCACGACATCGCTGGCATTGAGACTCCTGTCGTAGGTATGCTCTCTTTCTCAACCAAGGGTTCGGCAAAGCATGAGATGGTCGATAAGGTGATTGAGGCTACTGCCATTGCCAAGGAACTTCGTCCAGAACTCCAGATCGACGGTGAGCTTCAGGCTGATGCAGCCATCGTTCCTGCAGTAGGTGCAAGCAAGGCAAAGGGTTCGACTGTGGCTGGTCACTGCAACACTCTCGTGTTCCCATCGCTCGAAGTAGGCAACATCTGCTACAAGCTCGTTCAGCGTCTCACTGGCGGTACTGCCGTAGGTCCAATCCTTCAGGGTATTGCTGCTCCAGTCAACGATCTCAGCCGTGGCTGTTCGATCGATGAGGTTTATCAGACTATCGTTGTGACTTGCAACCAGGCAATCGGTGCCAAGGAACGCGCAGCCGCAAAGTAATTGTTCATTGTTAATTATCAATTGCTAATCATTAATTATGAAGATTCTTGTATTGAACTGCGGTTCATCATCATTGAAGTATAAGGTATTTGATGGCAAGGAAGTCATCGCACAGGGTGGTGTTGAGAAGATTGGTCTGCCTGACTCATTCCTCAAGCTCACCGACAACGAGGGTCACAAGGTCATTGTCGAGCATTTCATGCTTGAACATACTGCTGCCGTTGAGTTCGTGTTCTCTGAGCACCTTCTCAATCCAAAGTATGGCGTGCTGAAGTCTGCCGACGAGATTCAGGCTGTGGGTCACCGCGTGCTCCATGGCGCAATGAAGGTTACCAAGTCGAGCCTCGTGACCGACGAGCTCATCGACATTGTCAAGGAGTGCTCTGTGCTCGGCCCTCTCCACAACCCAGCCAACCTCAAGGGTATCATGGCTGTGAAGCAGCTCATGCCAAATGTTCCACAGGTAGCAGTGTTCGATACTGCTTTCCACCAGACTATGCCTGAGAAGGCATATATGTATGCCATCCCTTACGAGATGTTCGAGAAGTGGGGCGTGCGCCGTTACGGTTTCCACGGCACTTCTCACCGCTTTGTCTCTAAGCGTGCCATTGAGTATCTTGGTCTCAACCCTAACAACTCAAAGCTCATCGTGGCTCATGTCGGCAATGGTGCTTCAATGTCGGCTGTTGTCAATGGCAAGTGCGTTGATACCACTATGGGTCTGACTCCGCTCGAAGGCCTTGTGATGGGAACTCGTTCGGGCGATATTGATGCTGCTGCCGTTACCTTCATGATGGAGAAAGAGGGCATGACACCTGCACAGATGGATACCATGCTCAACAAGAAGTCGGGTATGCTCGGTATGTGTGGCTGCAGCGACATGCGCGATGCCTATCAGAAGCAGCTCGATGGCGACAAGAAGGCAAAGATGGCTCTCGACGTTTATTGCTACCGTCTCAAGAAGTACATCGGTGCTTATGCTGCTGCCATGGGTGGTGTCGATGCTATCGCTTTCACTGGCGGTGTCGGCGAGAACCACAACTATGTGCGCGAGCAGGTTTGCAAGGACCTTGAGTTCCTCGGCATCAAGCTCGACCCAGAGCAGAACGCCAAGATCCATGGCGACGAGGCAATCATCTCTGCAGCCGACTCAAAGGTAACAGTTGCTGTCGTCCCAACCGACGAGGAACTTATGATTGCAACCGATACAGAGGAGATCGTATCAGCTTTGTAAAATCTTTACACATTATTAATTTAATAGAGGAGACTGTGCAATGCAGTCTGCTCTATTTTTTTCTTAGAATTTTTATGACGTACTTCCTGGTATTCTCTGGACGTACGT
>JAEDEY010000091.1 GCA_016293065.1 Bacteroidales bacterium | reverse complement strand
GTGTTCCTTCCTCTGATCACCACCAACTGTACCATCCTCGGTGTTGCCATCAACGTCATCAACTTCAACTACGACCTTCTTCAGTCGGTTGTCTATGCCGTTGCAACAGCTCTTGGCTTCACCCTTGCTATGGTGCTCTTTGCAGGTATCCGCGAGCAGCTTGCCATCTCAAATGTACCTAAGGGTATGCAGGGCACTCCAATAGCCCTCATCACTGCAGGTCTTCTCGCAATGGCATTCATGGGCTTCTCAGGAATTGCTTAATAGCGGCATTTATCAATAATGACTCAGTTGGCAGCACTGGCATTGGTCGGTGCTGCCTTTTTTGTGTTTTGTAATTATGTGCATTGTTTACTTTGCTTATTTTTGCTAAATCTTTGCTTTTCTTGATATGTGTTTGTCGTCTGCCTATCACTTTCTTGTTGTATAGCCAGATTGTTGCTATCTTTGCCAGAGAAACAAATACATAATACACACAAATAAATATGAGTAAGACATTAATTTCCATTTCCCATTTTTGCCTGATCGTGTTGTTGGCATTATCGTCGATGTCTGTTTATGCTCAGCGCGGACAGCTGTTCGACAACGATTGGCGCTTTCATTTTGGCAATGCTGCCGATCCAGTGCGTGACTTTGGTTGCGGTACCGAGTATTTCAATTATCTTACCAAGGCCGCTTCAATTCATAACAGTGGTCCTTATAGCGAGAAGTTTGACGACTCATCGTGGGAGTCTGTCGATTTGCCTCATGACTTTGTCGTGGGTCTGCCTTTTGCTCCCGACGCCAGCCATTCGCATGGATATAAGACTGTAGGTTACAAATATCCTGAAACTTCTGTCGGCTGGTATCGGAAGACATTCCGCATTGATAGCAAAGACCTCGGCAAGCATTTTGCTTTGCTCTTCGATGGTATGTTCCGCAACAGTCGAGTATGGGTCAATGGATTCTATTGCGGAGGAGATGAAAGCGGCTATCTGTCGCAATATTACGACATTACCGATTATCTGAACTATGGTGGTGATAATCTCGTATGTATACGTGTTGACGCTACTCTTGAGGAGGGCTGGTTTTATGAAGGTGCAGGCATCTACCGCCATGTTTGGCTTCAGAAGAAAGACCCTGTCCATGTTTCCAACGATGGACTCTTTGTTCATACCTCTGCCAAAAATGCATCAACAGACGGCAATGCCGATGTCAACATCGAGGTTGATATAGTCAACTGCCTAACCGAGACTGCTAAATGTGCAGTTTCATTCTCTATTATGGATGCCGATGGTAATGTAGTTGCAGAAACAGAAGGAACAGAACTCACCCTCGAACCGAGACAGAACCAACAAACCTCATGTTCGGTTAAGGTCAACAATCCGCAGCTATGGAGCCCTGACTCACCATATCTCTATACCCTCACTGCCGCAATTTCAAGAAATGGCGAGACAGTAGGTACAGAGAACGTTAAGTTTGGCATCCGCGATGTGGCGTTTGACCCAAATCATGGACTCTTCATCAATGGCAAACCACTGAAGATTAAGGGTTTCAATATGCATCAGGATCATGCAGGTGTCGGTTCGGCAATTCCTGATAACGTGCTTGAATACAGGGTGCGCACTCTCAAGAGCATTGGCTGCAACACATTACGAGCCTCACACAACCCAAGCACAACAGCATTGCTCGATGTGTGCGACTCGTTGGGAATGCTTGTCGTCGAAGAGAATCGACTATCTGGCTCATCAGATTATCAGATCAATAACCTCAAGCGCACTATCATGCGAGCTCGCAATCATCCATCGGTCATCTTGTGGAGTGTGGGAAACGAAGAGTGGGGCATCGAATGGAATGAGAAAGGCGAACGTATCTCTGCCACCATGCGCGACTATTGTCATCGTTTCGACCCGACACGTGAGATGAGTTTCGCCACAAGCGGCGGTCCTACAGTCGAGGTTCCTGTCGATGTGGCAGGATATAACTATGTCGTGCAGAACCCAATAGAAGAACATCGTCACAACTATCCTGACCGCAAGTGTTTCGGTTCAGAAGAGACTACAGGATGTGGCACTCGTGGTGTATATTTCGACGATCCTGAAGGCCGTTGGGCGATGGCTCATAACCGAAAGCCAGATGAGCGAGACAGCATCTATAACCGCATCGAAAGAGGTTGGCGTTTCTATGCCGAACGACCTTGGGCAGCTGGCTGTTGCTTCTGGACGGGCTTCGACTATCGTGGAGAATCAAATCCGTTGTCTTATCCAGCCACAGGCTCGTTGTTTGGCGTATTCGACTACTGCGGATTCCCCAAAGACGAGGCTTATTACTTAAAGTCATGGTGGACCGACGAGGATGTGCTCCACATACTGCCTCATTGGAATCTCAAGGGTCATGAGGGCGAGATGGTCAAGATATGGGTTTATTCCAACTGTGACGAGGTAGAATTGTTTGTCAATGGCAAGTCATTGGGACGAAAGTATATGCCTCGTTACGGACATCTTGAGTGGGAAGCACAATATGCGCCTGGACGCGTAAAGGCGGTCGGATACCGAAATGGAAAACGCATCGTCAAGACAATCGAGACAACATGTGAAGCTGAAACAGCCATAATCAAGGCTGACCGTAGTGTGATGCGTGCCGATAAGGGACAGGTTGCCGTACTCGACATCTCTTTATGTGACAAGAAAGGACGTTTTGTGCCAGATGCCTCACAGGATCTTGTTGTGAGCATTGACGGCGATGCACATATTCTTGGCTTTGGCAATGGTGACTCTGCCTACCGTACAGTTGAGCAACCTGACAAAGCCGATCCGAAACATACTACTGTTCCGTCGTTCAATGGCCATGCTCAAATCATTGTCGCCTCAGATGGCATTCCCGGTACAGCCACAGTGACAGTCTCATTGCCAAAGGCATCAAAGTCAAATCCTTCGGTCATTTCTATTGATATGAGATAAGTCTTTTTCTGTTTGTCTATAAAATACTGACACAACAAAGAAACATCGTGTATAAAGCCAAAAAGAGGACGTGTCTTTGACACGCCCTCATAATATTGGAGTCAACCGAAATCAATCTTGGGTTATATTTCAAAGAATTTGGTGAACGCCTTGACGGTGTAAATATGGTCGGCAGTGCTACCTGTCTCGCGCACGCTGTGCATTGCCCAGATGGCAGCACCCATATCTACACCGCGCAGTGGGAGAGAGCCTGTGAGGATATTGCCGAGAGTAGAGCCACCTGCAATGTCGCTATGATTGACAAAGCGCTGTGAAGGGACTCCTGCCAATCGACAGATCTCAGCGAACACAGAAGCACCATCGGCATCGGTGGCATACTTCTGAGCAGCATTGATCTTGATTGCCGGACCTCCGCCCATGACAGGATGATTTGTTGGGTCGAACTTTTCTCCATAGTTAGGGTGCCATGCGTGAGCATTGTCGGCACTTACCATGAACGACTGTTCGATGGCACGGTAGAAGCCATCACTGTTGTCTCCTTGAGCCATGACAATGCGTTCGATGATCGAAGCAAGGAATGGGCTGCCAGCACCTTGCTTGGTACCCGAACCGGTCTCTTCGTTGTCGAAGATAGCCACAATCTGAGTCTGTTGGTTTGTCGTTGTCGAGAGCAATGCCTCGATGGCTGCTTCCACCATCGACAGGTCGTCGAGTCGGCCACTCGAGATGAACTCATTGTTCAAGCCGAAGGTACATGCAGGCGTGGTGTCGTATAGATACAGGTCGAAATCGAGGATATCGGCAGGATTGACATCGAGCTCAGAGGCAATGAGACGAGTCAAGAGCTGGTCGCGCTCAAGCTGGTCGGTCAAGATACCCAATACAGGAATCATATCCTTCTGCTTGCTCAGAGCCACACCGTCGTTGACCTGTCGGTTGAAGTGGATGGCAAGGTTAGGAATCTGCAGGAGAGGGCGCTTGATGTGGAGAAGTCGAGTCTCGGGGTGCAGAGGATTGGCTGTCTTCAATATCACACGTCCTGCCAACGACAGCGGACGGTCGAACCAAGTTGAGAGGATAGCTCCACCATAGACCTCGGTGTTGAGCTGAAGCACCTTGCCCTCTTTCAGCATCTCTGGGTTTGGCTTGATGCGGAACGTCGGAGAGTCGCAATGGGCACAGATAATCTTGAATCCCGATTCTGCGAGGCTCTTGCTTCCGAGTCGGAAAGCATAGATCGAAGAGTCGTTTTTGGTCACATAGAACTGGTCTCCAGCCTTCATGCCCACGAAGGGCTTGGCTGGATCCAATTTTGTAAACCCTGCTGACGACAACAGCTCTTCTATAGTAGCAACTGCCAGATAGTTGACAGGCGATGAATCGAGAAAACGCTTGAGTTTGTCTATCATGCTTTCTTGTCGTTTATAGTTACGTCAAGCTTATTGAATGGGAACATGAAGCCACTGTTGCGCAACTGCTGATATACTTCATGATTCATGTAGCCTGCTACTGTCCAGTAGTCTGCCGAATCGCACCACGAACGTGTAGCGATGGTCACGCCACTTTCGCCGAGTGCAGCAAGACCTTGCCATGGGCCGATGACAGGCTCGCCGGCAATAGGCTCCTGGATAATCTCTGGGCAAGCTTTCTGAATCTTCTCAATGGCTTCGCGTACTGTTTCGTAGTCAGTGCCATAGGCGAACTGATAAGAGAGGTCAACGCGACGATATTTCTGGGTCGAGAAATTCTTCATTGAACCAGTCGAAAGGCTGCCGTTAGGGATGATTATAGTCTGGTTGTCCAATGTCACAAGAATGGTATTGAAAATCTGGATTTCCTTCACAATACCTTCATATCCCTGTGCTGAAATATAGTCACCGACTTTATAAGGCTTGAAAAGGAGAATCATGACGCCACCGGCGAAGTTGCCAAGAGTGCCACTCATAGCCATACCGATGGCCATGCCGGCACCAGTGAAGAGTGCCACGAACGAAGATGTCTCAATACCGAGCACCGACACAATGGCAATGATGAGGATTAACCAGAGAGAGACCTTCACGATGCTCAAAAGGAAGCTTTGGAGTGATGCTTCTACATTTTTCTTCTGCATCATCTTGCTTGACATCTTGGTGATCTTGCTGATGAGCCATTTGCCAATAAGATAGATGACGATAGCTGCAATGAGATTCTTGCAGAGTGATACTGCATAACCTGAGAGATTCTGTACGGCACTCTCACTGAACCATGACATGATTTGTTCCATAATTGTTTACAATTTAATGATTAATAATAAGTTAAATAATGATTCTATCGTAAATCGGTTATTCCAATTCCAGGCTTCTCGTTTAGTGTAATCTTGCCATCCACCACCTTCATTCCCTCGTATGGGTCGTTGGAAATGAGCAGGTTGCCGTCTAAGTCGGCAAAATCGGCAAGAGGCGAGAGCTGAGCGGCAGCGCTCACGGCACACGAGGTCTCGGTCATGCAACCCAGCATGATCTGCATGCCGAGCGACTTTGCCACAGTTATCATCTTCTGTGCCTCGCGCAAGCCCGTACACTTCATCAGCTTGATGTTGATACCATGGAAACAACCTGCCAGCCGTGTGACATCCTGCAGTCTTTGCAGCGACTCGTCGGCAAAGACAGGCAGCGGACTGCGCTGAGTGAGCCATGCTATGTCGTCGAGACGGGTCTTGGGCAATGGCTGCTCCACCATGATTACCCCCTGTTCTTTGAGCCAGAAAATCTCGTCGAGTGCTTTCTCTTTGTCTGTCCAGCCCTGATTGGCATCGACCGTGAGCGGAAGAGAAGACACCGATCTGATACTCTCGATCAACTCGTGGTCGCCTGCAACACCCACCTTCACTTTCAATCGACGGAAACGTCCTTCTACCTCAAGAGTCTTCTCTCTGACCACCTCGGGCGTGTCGATGCCGATGGTATAGGTGGTGAAAGGAGTATTGGCAGGGTTGAGTCCCCAGATGCGATAGAGCGGTTGACCCAGATACTTGCCACACCAGTCGTGCAGAGCAATATCCACAGCCGCCTTTGCCGCACAATTGCCCGGAGCTATGTGATCGACATAGTCGAGAATGTCATCGACCATCATAGGGTCGTGGAACTGAGAGAGGTTGACTCGTGACAGGAAAGCCATCACACTCTCGATGCTCTCTCCGAGGTAGGGTGGCATTGAAGCCTCGCCATAGCCAACAATGCCATCGTGCTCGATGCTCACCAGGACATCGGGGGTCGTGGTGCGCGAGCAGGTGGCAACAGTAAAAGTATGTTGCAGCTGCAGAGGATAAGCCCAAAAACGTAATTTCATGACACGAAAACTTTCTTTGCGCAACCAGACATTAGCAGAATAGCCATGCCAATCGTCGATGATTGCCACAATTCTTAGCGCAAAATTATAAAAAATTAAGTGATATAACAAATTTATCTGGATATTTTTGGTGTAATAAACCGATTTATCTATTTTTGCAAAAGTATTATTGATTGAAAGATGAAAGAATTCCTTAAAACCGTAGCCGATCATTATAAAAAAGAAGTGAAGAGACAGGATGGCTCGATGAACTGTCTTGGTCTTGCCGACTATCTGTTTGTCTTTCCAAACCATCGCAGTTCGCTCTTTTTCAACCTCCATCTCATCGAGGGAATTGACCAGCCCTTCTTTGCTCCAAACATCACCACCATCTCAGAACTCTTTTCCAAACTGTCAGAAAAGAATAAACTGAAGCTGATAGACAGGATAGAATTATTGTTCCTGCTGTATGAGGTCTATGTCGAAGTCAGCCATAGCAACGAGTCGTTCGACAAGTTCCTGTTTTGGGGCGAGATGATACTGAGCGACTTCAACGATGTCGATAAGTATCTTGTCGATGCCCGTCTGCTGTTTGATAATCTCAAAGACCTGAAACAGATAGACGAGGAGTTTTTTGGCTTTGAAGAAGAACAGGTCAAGATCATTCAGACATTCTGGAAACACTTCATCCAGAAACCCAAAGACGGAACTGCAAAGAAGGAATTCCTTCAGATGTGGGAGGTGATGCACACCCTTTATGAGAAGTTCAGGCAACGTCTTCTCAGCATTCATTCTGCCTACGAAGGTATGCAGCAGCGATTGCTCATCGAGGAACTTAAAGCCGTGGGCATGGCGAACGATAGCGATCAAGAACGTGAGCGACTTGAACGACTGCTTGGCAAGAGGGTGGTCTTCGTCGGGCTGACAGCTGTGTCAAAGACCGAGATAGAGCTCATGAAGCATCTCGATAAGCTCCACATGGCAGATTTCTGCTGGGACTATGCCGACCCCCGACTCAATGATCGCAACTCTCATGCCTCATATTTCAGGCATTCGACCATCGAGACCTTCCCTAATGTCATTGATGACGACGAGCTTCGTGCCGGGTTGGTTCCCGATGCCCAACGAGAGATTGAGGTTATCGAAGTGTCGTCGGGTGTAGGGCAGACCGTCGTTGCATCGAACAAACTAAACGAATGGAAAAATCAAGGCATCATTAACCCTGATGAAAAAGACAAGAGCAATCGCACCAATCCCTTCCATACAGCAATTGTCTTGCCCGATGAGAAGATGCTACTGCCCATGCTTTATTCGATCAACAGCGTCTTCGAGCCGTTTAATGTCACTATGGGCTATAGTCTCAAATCGACTACCATAGCTTCGTTT
>JAEDEY010000090.1 GCA_016293065.1 Bacteroidales bacterium | reverse complement strand
GCAAGCGTAGGCGACCCAAAGTTCGACAACAACCCAAGCGCCAAGGTGCGTCCTGAGCAGGGTCTTCTCGCCATGCGCAAGAAGCTCGGCTTGTTTGCCAATATCCGTCCTGTGACCACTTTCGACTGTCTCGTCCACAAGTCACCTCTCAAGGACGAGCTCGTCAAGGGTGCCGACTTCATCTGCATCCGCGAGCTTACTGGCGGTATGTATTTCGGCAAGAAGCAGGAGCCAACAGTGCAGGAGAACGGTGTGGAAGACGCTCTCGATACCAACTACTACACTCGTCCAGAGGTTGAGCGCATTCTCCGCGTCGGCTATCAGTATGCACGCCAGCGCCGCAAGCACCTCACTGTGGTTGACAAGGCCAACGTTCTGGCATCAAGCCGTCTGTGGCGCAAGGTTGCGCAGGAGATCATGGGCGAATATCCTGATGTCACTACCGACTTCATGTATGTCGATAACGCAGCTATGCGCATGATCCAGGATCCAAAGTTCTTCGACGTGATGGTAACCGAAAACACCTTCGGCGACATCCTCACCGACGAGGGCTCGGTCATCACTGGCTCTATGGGCTTGCTCCCATCAGCATCGACAGGCGAACACACTCCTGTCTTTGAGCCTATCCACGGCAGCTGGCCACAGGGCAAGGGTCTCAACATCGCCAACCCATTGGCACAGATCCTTTCGGCTGCAATGCTCTTCGAATACTTCGACCTCAAGGCAGAAGGCGCATTGATCCGCGAGGCTGTCAACGCTTCTCTCGACCAGAATGTCCGCACTCCAGAAATACAAGTTGAGGGTGGTGAGAAATATGGCACAAAAGAAGTCGGACAGTGGATTGTTGATTACATCAATAACAAATAATTGGTGAAATATCCGACATTATTTATAATAAAACGGGCAAAAATTGTATTTTTTGCCCGTTTTTTTTGTTTTCTCAAAAATAGTCTTTACATTTGACAACGCAAAAGAGCGCAATCGCACACCGATATTACGCTTAAATATACAATAACTAAGAAAAACAACTCCTGTCAAATTCAGAATTATTGAATTACTAAAAATATAAAACTATGACTAACGAAGGAAACAAAGGCTTTTACAAGCTGAGTTGGCTGCAGCGCATCGGCTTTGGCTCGGGCGACCTTGCACAGAACCTGATTTTTCAGGTGACATGTACTTATCTCACATTCTTTTACACCGACATCTACGGACTTGATCCATTGGCTGTCACACTCATGCTCACAGTAGGCAATGTTGCCAACGTCATCTGGGATCCTATCGTAGGTGCACTCATTGACAAGAACAACCCTAAGTTGGGCAAATACCGCTCATATCTGCTCTATGTCGGCATTCCTCTCTCAATCTTTGCTATACTATGTTTCTACGACGGCTTCAAGCCTTCGCTCGTCTATGCCTATATCACCTATATCTCGATGACGCTGCTCTACACGTTCATCAACGTGCCTTACGGAGCACTCAACTCATCGCTCACACGAGACACCAACGAAATTACCATCCTCACCTCTGTGCGTATGTTCATGGCCAATGTGGGCGGTCTTGCCGTCAACTCTGGTCTTCCGCTCGTCATAGGTCTCTTCGCTGTCACGAAGACTGCCGAGCTGCCAAAGGAGTCACATGCTTGGTTTCTCACCATGACCTTCTATGCCATCATAGGTCTTGCCCTTTTGGTATTCTGTTTCAGCCAGTGTAAGGAGCGTGTCGTGATGGATGCCAAGGAGAGCGAGAACGTCAAGATCAGCGACCTCTGGATGGAATTTGTCAAGAACCGCCCTTTGCGCATCATCGCCTTCTTCTTCATCACAGCCTTCGCAATGATGTCGATCGGAAATGCAGCAGGAGCATATTTCATCAACAGCAATATGCACGGAACAGCAGCTGAACTCTCAATCTTCATGGCTCTAGGTTCTATACCATCGTTCATCTTCATGCCTCTAGTGCCTGCCATCAAGAAGGCCATCGGCAAGAAGAACATGTTCTATGCCTTCCTCTCATGTGCCATCGTCGGCATGATGATGCTCTATGTCATTGCCAAGATGGAGACACCATCGATGACTTGGGTTTATATCGCACAGTTCATCAAATCGACAGGTGTCATCGTAGCCACTGGTTACATGTGGGCTCTCGTGCCAGAGGTCATCTCTTACGGTGAATGGAAGAGTGGCAAACGCATTGCTGGTATCGTCAATGCCCTGACAGGTATCTTCTTCAAGGCAGGTATGACACTCGGTGGCATCGTCACTCCAGCCGTTCTCGCCTATGTCGCTTACAATAGCGAAACCATCGATCAGTCACCTTTGGCTGAAGAAGGTATCCTCTGGCTCGTATGTGTGATTCCTGCTGCTCTCCTTGCTCTCGCTATGTTCATCATTTCAAAGTATGAACTGACCGACGACAAGATCGATGCCATCAACAAGGAGATCGAGGCACGTGCAAAATAATCTCAAGACTCGTGCGAAACAACTCTAACAGGTAACATATTTCATTTATCTATCACGAAAAAATGATCAAAAGATTTTTTATCGGCGCTTTCTGTGCAGCTTCTCTCTTGAGCTGCACACAGAAGGCTCCAGAAGCTGAAGTTACTCTCAAAGACTATTTCGGTGACAAATTCCTCATTGGTGTGGCAGTCAATGTCGATCAGTCGTGGGAACGCGACACCTTGGGTGCAGCCATCGTCAAGAAGCACTTCAACAGTGTAGTTGCCGAAAACTGCATGAAGAGCGAAGAGATTCACCCTACACCTTTCACATGGAACTGGGGCGATGCCGACCAGTTTGTAAAGTTTGGCGAAGAGAATGGCATGACAGTCATCGGCCATTGCCTAATCTGGCACTCACAGTGCTCGCCATGGTTCTTCACCGACGAAAACGGCAAGCAGGTATCGGCAGAGGTGCTCAAGGCTCGTATGCGCGACCATATCACCGCCATCCTGACTCGCTATCGCGGACGTATCAAGGGCTATGATGTAGTCAACGAGGCAATCCTCGACGATGGCTCATACCGCAACAGCAAGTTCTACGAGATTCTCGGCGAGGAGTTCATCCCATGGGCATTCAAGTGCGCCCACGAAGCCGACCCCGATGCCGAACTCTACTACAACGACTACTCGATGGCTCTTCCTGGCAAGCGCGAGGGTGTCGTGAAGCTCGTCAAGAGCCTCAAGGCGCAAGGCTTGCGCATCGATGCCGTGGGAATGCAGAGCCACATGGGTATGGAACATCCTGACTTTGTCGAGTATGAGAAAACCATCCAGGCTCTCATCGACGCTGGTGTCGAGGTGGCAATCACCGAGCTCGACATGGATGCCATCCCTACTGTGTCGTTCGGAGCATCGGTCGAGGACGAAGCTGCATATTCCGCACAGATGAATCCATATCCTGAAGCATTGCCCGACAGCGTGAGCCAGATATGGAACGACCGCATGAAGCAGGTATTCAGCATCTATGAGAAGTATCAGGATCACATCTGCCGCGTGACGGTATGGGGTGTTCAGGATGGCGACTCGTGGAAGAACGACTGGCCAATGAAGGGTCGCACCAACTATCCTCTCCTCTTCGACCGCAACTACGAGATGAAACCTTTCCTCAAAGACATTATCAATAAAAAATAAACAATACTATGGCTACAAAGGCAACAAAGCGTTATCTTTTCCCTGCCGACTATATGGCAGATCCATCGGTTCATGTATTCGATGGCAAGATCTATATCTATCCAAGTCACGACTGGGAGGCTTCGAATGTTGAGAACGACAATGGTGACCAGTACATCATGAAGGACTATCATGTCCTTTCGATCGATGGTGACCCAATGACCGGTACTGTCACCGACCATGGCTGCGTGCTCCGTCAGGAGGATATCCCTTGGGCAGGTCGTCAGCTCTGGGATTGCGACGTGCAGGAATATGTGGTTGAAGTTCCAACCAATGCCGAGGAACAGGCAGCAGGCTTGGGCTTCAGCAAGAAGGTGAAGAAGTATATCATGTACTTCCCTCTCAAGGACCGCAACGACGTGTTCCATTGGGGTACAGCCATTGCCGACAACCCTGCAGGTCCGTTCATCCCTCAGCCAGCACCAGTGCCTGGCAGCTACAGCATCGACATGTGCGCTTTCCGCGACGATGCTGACGGCGAGGTTTATGTATATTTCGGAGGACTCTGGGGAGGTCAGCTCCAGCGTTATAAGGACAATATCCATCTTGAAACTCCATACCTGCCAGAAGGTCATGTCGATGCTCTCCCAAGCCGTTGCGTGCGTCTCACTAAAGACGGACTCAACTATGCCGAGGCTCCACGTCCTATCGTAGTTGTCGATGAGAATGGCGAGCCTCTCAAGGCTGACGACCCACATCGCTTCTTCGAGGCTTCTTGGACATTCAAGAAGGATGGCAAGTACTATTTCTCATACTCTACAGGCGACTCTCACCTCCTCTGCTATGCAGTAGGTGACAATCCTTATGGTCCATTCACCTATCAGGGAGAGATTCTCACTCCTGTCGTTGGCTGGACAACCCACCATGCCATAATCGAGTTCCAGGGCAAGTGGTATCTCTTCCACCACGACTCTGTGCCTTCTGGTGGCAAGTCTTGGCTCCGCTCGCTCAAGGTTTGCGAGATCGAATGGGACGAGAATGGCAAGATCAAGACAATCGAAGGAATCGACTGATAGTTGTTAAGGCGCTTCGCTTGTTAAGGTGTGAAGATAGATGTGAAGATATTAAGGTGTGAAAGTGTTATTTGACACTACACAGACATGACTCTACAGAAGAATCTTCAAATCTTAACAAGCGAAGCGCCTTACTTTGTTGTTTATAGTTCTGAGCAATACACTTATGTGCTATTACATCGCAAAGTATTGATATTTACATGTCTTCTTCCAGGTTTTCGCACCATATTTCAGACCTCCAAGCATAAATACAGTTCGCAAAGCCTTATATTTTGCAATATACAGATAGCATTGTCGTGTCCAACATTTTAAATGCCACCCACTTGTCTCACGACAGATGAATGGCTACCAATAACTAATTATATATGTTTACACCCTGTAAGGGCAAAGCATATCAACACTACATTCTGTTCTTCGCATCCCCACCAGCTCCAGTACCTTTATACTTGCTCTTGGTTTGATTGAATGCATAGCGGATTGAAAACACCAAGCGTTGCGACGAGTGTCGGTTGCATTGATACATCACGTTGTCGCCGCTGTCAAGCAGAATATCCTGTCCCGTGCGATACAGAATGTCATTGGCAGAAAGCCGCAAGGTGAGAGCATTGTTGCGCAGCAGAGTCTTCTGAATAGCAGCCGACAAGCCTGTATTCCACTTCATCAGTCGATAGTTTTGCAGATTACCCTTTGAATTGACATTCAAGCTACATTCCACTTGCCAATTGTGAGGCAGACGCAACGTATTGTTGGAATTGATGAAAAGCACAGGGTCATTATAAGACATGGTTCGTTTGCCCGAAGCCTCACGAGGGTCTTCCACTTCCAAAGTGAAAAACTGCTTCTGACAACCCATTGTAGTATTCATTGAATAGATGCCTATCGAGGGCGAGGCATTGATGAAGCCGATAAGAGTCTTGACAGGCTTGGCGAGGTTGATCACCCTCACGACCTGCACACCCTCCTCTACAGGCACATGCTCTCCGATGTATGGATAAGACCATTGTGTCATCATGTGGTTGTTTTTTGTGTAGCTGACTGAAGCCATGATCCAGCTCCATCGGGCATTGAGTCCCAACTCATGGTTGATCTGATTGCGCAGCTGCGAGTTGCCCTGCATCAGCATCGAGTGACTGACATAGGTAGTGGCATCGGTCAGACGATAGAAGTTTGGGCGAACGGTCTTGGTGTTGTAGCTCAACGAAAGATTCACCCTGCCAAACCCTACCGAATATGATATCGACGGGTAAATGCCGCGGCGGGTGTCGCGCACATTGGCAGCAGCATCGGCAAGGTTGACATAATCAAAATTCACACATTCATAGCGAGCACCAATCCTCGCCGTTCCATACTTGTCGAATTTGGCAAGATACTCAACGAATACTGAATAACTGTCTTCTTCGGTCTTGGAATGAGAATCTGATATATAGTCCTGATTGATAACATAATCGATGTCACGCCTCACCCATGTCATCTCTGTTCCTGCATTGACCGTTCCTTTCCACACAGGATACGACACCACGAGCTTTGTTGCAAACAGATTGCTCGAAGCCTCGCTCAGCGAATGTACATCGTCGCTCTTGCTGTCCATCTTTTCTTCTGCACCTTTCTTGCCCCAGTCGAAGTTCCAGTCGATGCCGATCTTTCCCCATCGGCCATTGTAGTATGAGTTGAGATTATAGCCGATCGGATGATCGTAGATAGTGTGAGTTTCCGAGAAAAGCGATTTATAGAAGACATCATTGTTAAAGATATCCTGATCGAGAGTCAGCGGACTCTCGTTGTTCAACAGATGGTCGATCTGAAGACGTGCGCCCATGCTGTGATTTTCGCTTATCACCTGATTGACACCCAGCGCATAATTCATTCCATAGCCAGCAGTGCTTGTAACTATCTTTCCCTTCTGCCAGTTGTCATTGACCTGATTGCCAACGTTGGCATAGATATGCTGATCGGTAGTGGCTTCCTGTAATGTGTGCGAATTCCAGTGATTGACCATGCCAAAGACATCCAAACCCTTGTTGCGATAGTTGAAGTTGATCGTTGCAGAAGGGTCAGCATAATCAGCCTGACGCAGATCCTGGCTATGTCCTGCTGTCAGGTTAAAACCAAAACCCTCGCCCTGAGGACGACGGGTGCGAATCCTTACTACAGAACTCACAGTGGCATCATACTGTGCACCTGGGTTGTTGATTACCTCTACCTCCAGAATTTCTTCACTTCTTATGCGCTTGAGTTCTTCGTTGTCATAAAGCTTGCGGCCATTGACATAAAAAACTGGCACACCCTTGCCAATCACCTTGAGCTCTTCGCCTTCCATCATCATTCCAGGCACCTTGCCCAGCATTTCGTGAACAGAACCTGACTTCTCAAGTACAGTGCCATGAATTTTGGTCACTATGGCATCGCCACGCAGCCTTGTCTTTGGCACAAAAGATTTCACCTCTACTTCATTAAGAAAGACTGTCGAATCAGTCGAATTCACATTTTGTCCATAGACCGCCACAAAGCACAGCGATTGGAACAAAAACAAAAAACCTATTCTTCTCATCTGTTTATAATTAATTAAAAATGTAATTGTATGCGGTGCAAAGGTATAGCAATCTTTTCTTTCGGGCAATAGGTTGGGATAGACGTTAGCCAATTTGGGACAGAAAGAAGTAAAGGTGTTGCTTGACGCTACAAAGAGAAGACTCCAGAGAATACCTTGAACATCTTCACTCCTTCACATCTTTCTGTCCCAATTCTATACATTTTGTCCCAGACTTATCTAAAATAGCAGATTTTTTCATTATTTTTGCGAAATGTAAAATTCAAAACTCAAAACTACAATGTGTAAGATTAAAAGAATTCTGAAACTCACGACATTCATGTTTCTAAGCTCGATTTTTGTGCTGTTGATCCTCAAGCCCTTTGAGGTGAAGTTGAACTTAGAACTAGACATCAGCTCCATCCTTGTCATTATTGGGTGCATGGTAGGCGTATTCTTGATGTCTGCCTCCATCGCTGTCTGCTTCAACCTACTCCGCCACAGTAGAACAACGAGGGACAGTGCCAGAGACCTTGGTATTTTATGGAGCATTAGTGTCTTGGCATTTGGTGTGACTTTTGGTGT
>JAEDEY010000089.1 GCA_016293065.1 Bacteroidales bacterium | reverse complement strand
GCGACATACTCGAGATTCTTGCACGAAAGGCAGAGGAAGAACTCGAACAGCGCAATCTTGCAAAGCAGCATGAAGCCGAGTCATTGTTTGGAGAGATAGAGGAAGAAGCGCGAGTGCAAGGAATATTCAGCGATGTTGAGCGCGAGTTCCTCTTCTCGTTCATCAATCTGCTCAAGTCGTTCGACCAGAAACTCCGTAAGTTCAATTGGCCGATCAGCTGCAACACCTTCTTTACGCTTTTGCGCAAGCTGTCGCAATCAGAGTCGGTGGCATTCTCTGGCGAGCCGCTTTCTGGACTTCAGGTCATGGGTGTGCTCGAAACTCGTGACGTAGATTTCGAGAATCTCATCATCCTTTCGATGAACGAAGGTGTCTTTCCAGCCAAGCCACAGACCAATACGTTTGTGCCGCTCAACCTGCGCCATGCTTTCGGCATGCCTACTCAGCAGCATCGTGATGCGGTGTTCGCTTATCATTTCTATCGTCTCATCAGCCGTGCAAGGCGAGTCGTGCTCATCTACGATAGCCGAAGCGAAGGAATGCAGAGTGGCGAGCCGAGCCGATACATCAAGCAGCTTACCTATCTGCATGGCATTGAGCCAAAGAACAAGACCGTTCACTATGACATTAGCGTAGAGGACCGAAAGCCAATCGAGATCAAGAAAGACCCTCACGTGATGGGATGTCTCGACGAATGTCTGTCGGGCAAAGGCGATCGCAAGTTGTCGGCCACTGCACTCAAATACTATCTTTCGTGTCCATTGCGCTTCTACTTCGAGTTTGTAGAAGGACTGCGTGAAGAAGACGAGATTGAGGAGGGAATCGACGACAAGACCTTTGGCTCAATCTTGCATGAGGTCATGGAGCTGATATACAACAAGGTCAAAGCGCGTGTGGTTTCAGCCAGCACCATCGACAATGTGCTCAAAGACCAGAATTACTTGCGTGGAGTAATCGAAAAGACGATCAGCAAGTTGATGAATGTAGATACTGTCACGGGCTATCTATGTTTGGTCGAAGAGATCCTGCTCACTTATGTCAACGATGTGCTGAAGCACGACAAGATGCTTTGCCCGTTCGAATATATCGCCTCTGAGAAACGCGAGACAATGGTATATTCAGCGAGCAATGGTTCATCGCGCAAAGAAGTCCAGATCATGGCCATATATGACCGTATTGACCGACTTTCGGATGGCACACTTCGCATCGTCGATTACAAGACAGGCCGTTCGACAAAAGCCGGCGGCAATTCCAAGCTCAGTGTTCCCGCGATTTGCGAAATCTTCGGAGAGAAAGCCTCAGACTGTGCCGACGAGGCTTTCCAGGTGATGCTCTATTGCTTGCTCTACAATGATGCCAAGATGTCGCCAAACCTCTATTTCGTGCGCGACTTCCACAAGAACCCATCGCTCAATACCGTACTCATGTTGGGCGCAAATCAGCCGATGGACAACTTCAACCTTTACATGAAGGAATTCAAGGAAGCATTCGACCGTCTGCTGTTCGAGATATTCGACCCCAACATCAGTTTCAAACAGAGCGACGACGAGCGGCATTGTACCTATTGCCCATTCAAAGGCATCTGCAAGCGAGACAGCAATTAAACCTTCAGGCAATATTTGAGTCATATAACAAACTTACGAGCATGAGCAATAAATCACCCAATATAGATGATAAACAGCTGATAGAAGAGTTGGCAGACCCCAAAAGTCGGCGAGCGGCATTCTCGAAGGTCATTACGCTCTATCAAGAGCAACTGTATTGGCAAATCCGCAAGCTGCTCATCAACCACGACGATACTGCCGATGTCTTGCAGAACACATTTCTGAAAGCGTGGACCAATATCGGCAGTTTCCGAGGCGACTCCAAACTGAGCACATGGCTTTTTACCATCGCCCACAACGAAAGCATCACCTTCCTCACCAAGGCACAGGCTGAACGCGAGATGATAGCCGACGACCCCGACGGATACATGCAGCAACAGATCTTGGCCGATAAGTATTTCGATGGCGACGAGACGCAAAAGAAACTGCTCTGCGCCATTGCGACACTCCCGCCAAAGCAACGGCAGGTGTTCAACATGAGGTATTTCGACGAGATTCCCTACGACGAGATGTCAGAGATACTGAAGACCTCGGTCGGAGCACTCAAAGCCTCCTATCATTTCGCAGTAGGGAAAATTACAGAATTTTTCAATAAAGAAGAAATTTGAGATTAAACTTTTTTTATTGAAAATAGTCATACAATAAAACAACAAATATTTGACAATATGGAAGTGAGTAAGAAACCTGAATTTGGCACAAGAGAGACTGGAATGTTTGTTCCAGAAGGATTCTTTGCAGACTTTCAGAAGAATCTGGAACAGCAGATTGACAAAAAAGTCCATCGATATACTCTTGTTCGACGCTGGAGTATTGCAGCAAGCATCTGCCTGATACTTGGTCTTACTCCTCTGTTCTGGAATGTAGCAGACAGCAATTCCGAAACGACACAGCCGGAACTGCTCTCTGAATCGTCCTCTGTCGATGACCTGAACAGTGAAGAGATCTTCACTTCGACAATAAGCGATTACGATATATACGAATATTTCTATGCCGATTTGTAATCAACCTCAAAACCTCAAACGACAATGAAACGACTATTTCTTTCTTTCATACTTGCATTAGGCTGTATGCTCAGTTATGCACAGCAGCCGCAGCATCAGCACTCGGGGCATCGTGCTAATTTCGAGAAATTCCTCGAAGACCGAGTTCGTTTTGTGACCCACATCATGGAACTCAATCCTGCTGATTCCGTCAAGTTCGTGCCTCTCTACAAGGAAATGCTCAAGGAGAAAGGAGAGTTGATGTTCAAACGCCCACGACAGCGCATCAGGAAAAACCAGCAGTATCCCGACAGCGTTTATCTCAAGGCTGCCGAGAGCGAGGTGGAGTTCAAGGTTGAAGATGCCAAGATAGAACTTAAATACTTGTACAAGTTCGAGTCATTCCTTACCCCAAAACAGGTTTACAGCTGGATTCTTGCCGAAAAAATGTTTATCGGTTCGTTCATGCAAAAGGAAAGAGAACACCGACAAGCACCGAAGAAATGATATAAAGACAACGAAAAAATGGCTTTATTTGCTGTTTAGCAACATAAAAAGTCATTTTTTCGTCTTTTTTTGATACAGCCTAATGTTATTTTATATATCTTTGGTCATCCATTTTATTGAACAATAATTATCATATCTTATACAATGGTACTCGACTCATTAGCCAACGCTGCAAGGTACTATGCCTTGCATCCAGCGTTTCAGAAAGCATTTGATTTCATCAAAAACACAGATTTTTCTTCTCAACAGACAGGCAAGATTGTCATCGATGGTGACAACCTCTTCATCAATCATGCAGATTGCTGTGGCAAGACTGTCGAACAGGCCAAAATCGAAACCCACAACCAGTATATCGACATACAGGTTGCTTACCAGCAGGCCGAGCAAATAGGCTATGCCCCAAGATGCGAGCTCAAAGAGCCTATTGGTGAATATGATGCAGCCAAAGACATCACATTCTACACCGACAAGGCACAGTCGATGGTTACAATGAATCCTGGACAGTTCACCATCTTCTGGCCGGAAGACGGTCATCAGCCTGCAATAGGAGAGGGGTCATGGAAAAAGATCATTGTAAAAGTGAAGGTGTGATTTGACCCCATCGTCCAAATGAGTTATATTTCAAATTATTATAGAAATTCTAATATCAAAACCGATATGATACGTAAACAAAAGAAACAGACATTCTCGATAACCACCAAGGTTGCCGATCAGGTAATTGCAACCCAGGACGACCTCCTGATCAATGGTTGGATGGAAAAACTTCGCCCAGATAACTTCGGCATCATGCGCCACGACAAGTGGCTCCTGCCATATAAAGATGCTATCATGGGCAGATATAAGTATATGCTTTGGAAGCTCAAGTGCCTCACCGCATCATCGGGCTCCCTCTCCGAGATGGCATCGGGCCATAAGTACTTCGGCCTTCATGATGGCAACGATGGCTTCTGGTATCTGCGTGAATGGGCGCCAAATGCCACCAAGATCTATCTCATCGGCACATTCAACAACTGGCAGGAATCTGAGGAATATGCCATGACTCGCCAGGGTGACAATGGCATCTTCGAACTCAAGATCCCTATCGACCGCCTCAATCATCAGGATCTTTATAAGCTCAAGGTATATTGGGATGGCGGTTGCGGCGAACGTATCCCTGCCTATGCTACTCGCGTGATACAGGACGAAGTGACCAAGATCTTCTCGGCAGAGGTGTGGAACCCACAGCGTAAATATCGCTTCCGCAACAAGATTTTCCGCCCACAGGTCAATCCGCTCATGATCTATGAGTGCCATATCGGTATGGGAACAAGCGAAGAGAAGGTGGGCACCTACGACGAGTTCCGTGTCAATGTGCTGCCTCGCATCAAGAAGCTTGGCTACACAGCCATCCAGATCATGGCAATTCAGGAGCATCCTTACTATGGATCGTTTGGCTATCACGTGAGCAACTTCTTTGCTGCATCTTCTCGTTTCGGTACGCCCGACGACCTCAAGCATCTCATTGACGATGCTCACGGCATGGGCATAGCAGTCATCATGGACATCGTGCATAGCCATGCAGTGAAGAACGAAGTCGAGGGACTTGGCAATTTCTGTGGACAGGCCGACCAGTATTTCTATGCCGGCAACCGTCGCGAACACCCAGCATGGGATAGCCTCTGCTTCAACTATGCAAGCAACGATGTGCTCCACTTCCTTCTCAGCAACTGTAAGTTCTGGCTCGAAGAATACCACTTCGATGGCTTCCGCTTCGATGGCGTCACTTCGATGCTCTATATGAATCACGGTCTTGGTCAGGATTTCAACGGCTATGGCGACTACTACAATGGCAACCAGGATGGCGATGCCATCTGTTACCTCACCCTTGCCAACAAGCTCATCCACGAGATCAACCCTAACGCCATCACCATTGCCGAGGAGATGAGCGGTATGCCTGGACTCGCTTGTCCTATCGAAGATGGAGGTATGGGCTTCGACTATCGCCTTGCCATGGGTATTCCAGACTATTGGATCAAGACACTCAAGGAGAAGCGCGACGAAGACTGGAACGTGACCGACATCTTCTGGACATTGACCAACCGTCGCGACGATGAGAAGACCATCTCGTATGTCGAAAGCCACGATCAGGCTCTTGTGGGCGACAAGACCGTCATCTTCCGTCTCATCGATTCCGATATGTACTGGCACTTCCGCATCGGCGACGAGAATCTCAACGTCCATCGAGGCATAGCACTCCACAAGATGATACGTCTCATCACCCTTGCCACCATCAATGGCGGTTATCTCAACTTCATGGGTAATGAGTTCGGACATCCTGAGTGGATCGACTTCCCTCGCGAGGGCAATGGCTGGAGCTACAAGTATGCCCGCCGTCAGTGGGAGCTCGTCGATCGCGAAGATCTCAACTATAAGTTCCTCAATGCCTTCGATCGCGATATGGTGCATCTTGTCGAGTCTGTTCTCCGCTTCAACGAGGCACCTATCATCCCTATCTGGGACAATCGTGGCGACCATGTTATTGCCTTCGAGCGTCGTCGTCTGCTCTTTGTCTTCAACTTCGACGGACAGCGTAGCTTCACCGACTATGGCTTCCTTTGCAAGAATGGACAATACGAGCTGGTGCTCAACAGCGACGATCCGAAGTATGGCGGCTTTGGCCTCGTAGATCCGAATGTCGATTACCGCACACAGCGCGACTCAATCTATGATGCCGATGACAAGGGATGGCTCAAGCTCTATCTCCCTGCTCGTTCGGTACTCGTATTCAAGCGAAACATCGCTTCTAAGTAAAATTTTTAAGGTTATGAGGCTTAAACCTCATAACCTAAATTATTATATGAAGAATCAACTACCTCCTGTCTGGATTTCGTGCCTGCCTCTGCTGGTGCTTGTGGCCCTCATTTCCGTTGCCGTGTCGCTCTTCGGTGACAATGCGCTCAATGGAGCTTCCCAGTTAGTCCTCCTCTTGTCTTCATCGGTCTGTGTCATGCTTGGTCTGTCGATCAAGAGCATGACATTCCGCGACTTCGAGAAGACACTCACCGAAAAGATTGCGTCGGTCAGCATTGCCTTGGTCATCCTTCTGCTCATTGGCGCACTCTCGGGCACATGGATGGTGAGCGGCATTGTGCCTACGCTCATCTACTATGGCATGTACATCCTTCAGCCAGCATGGTTTCTTGTCTCAGCCTGTGTCATCTGTGCTGTGGTGAGTCTCATGGTCGGCTCGTCGTGGACCACCGTTGCCACCATCGGAATCGCCCTCATGGGCATTGGTCAGGCATTAGGCTTCAGCATAGGCTGGACAGCAGGTGCAATCATCTCAGGTGCGTATTTTGGCGATAAGATGTCGCCACTCAGCGACACTACGGTCATGGCATCGAGCACCGTCGGCGTACCTTTATTCACACATATCCGCTACATGATGGGCACCACATGGCCCACATTCACCATCACGCTCGTCGTGTTTCTCCTTGTCGGCATCGTCAAGGGTGCAGAGGGCGAGAGCGATGTTGCCGCAGTAAGCAACGGACTTCGCAACACCTTCTGCATCAGCCCATGGCTACTTATAGTACCTGTTGCCACAGGCTATATGATCTACAAGAAGCTCCCTTCCGTTGCCATTCTCTTCCTTTCGGTCATCATGGCGTGTGTGGCAGCACTCATTGCCCAGCAAGACCGCCTGCTCGAGATAGCTGGCACTGGCAACGCCTCGGTCAAGAGCACAGTCATCGGACTGCTCACAATGATGTATGGCGAAACCAACATCGACACTGGTGACGAGATGCTCAATTCGCTTGTCTCGACCAGTGGCATGGCAGGCATGATCAGCACCATCTGGCTCATTGTGTGCGCCATGATCTTCGGAGCCTCGATGACAGCCTCAAAGATGCTCGACAGCATAGTCTTCAGCATGTTGCGTCGTCCCAAGAATGCCGTTGCCATGGTCGGAAGCACCGCCGTGATGGGCATCTTCCTCAATCTCATCATGTGCGACCAGTATTTGAGCATCATCATCGCATCGAGCATGTACAAGGATGCATACCTCGACAACGGCTATGAGCCAAAGCTCCTGAGCCGCACCATAGAAGACAGTGCCACCGTCACTTCCCCTATCATTCCTTGGACGACATGCGGAATGACCCAGGCCAATGTGCTCGGTGTGAGCACTCTGACCTACGCCCCCTACTGCATCTTTAATTACCTGAGTCCCGTAGTCACTGTACTCATGGCGCTGAGGGTAAAGAAAAACAAATAATTATTGTATCGGCAGTTGTTACTTACGGCTTTTCTTTTCGTCATCTGACCCAAAAAGCTTCAGCCATATCCAAAGCACGACAACAGCGCCAAGTACACAGAAGAGAAAGTTCTTGATATATCCGGCACCTGTCAGCTGCACATTAATCATCTGACCGATGAACGCACCGACATAACTGCCCACGATGCCGATGATCAGATTCATGCAACACCCTTTTCCTTCACCACTCACAATACGGTTGGCAATATAACCTACAATAATACCTGTCAAAATAGGCCATGTTGTAAATAAAGAAATTTGATCTAACATAAAATAATAAGATTTTCAAATTCAGATATCCGCTGCAAAGATACCAAATATTCGTGAAATTATTGTAAATAGTAACTTTGCATCATCAAATTTTCGTAAAGTAAAACCACCAATTGTCAAGAATGTCAAACCAGGGAGACAAGGAAGTGCATAATAGAAGGGGTAA
>JAEDEY010000015.1 GCA_016293065.1 Bacteroidales bacterium | reverse complement strand
GCAAAAACATGTTCTGCGTTATCCAGATCAGGGTAGTTAGGATAGTAGATTAGGGAAGAGGGCTTGCCTCCGATGCCTGTCCAGTCAATCCTGCGCACATGGCTGAAATCAGGTGCGCCAAAGTCGAATGAACGGCCATAGAGGCTTATGCTACAGGCTTCTACTTTCCAGAACCCGCCACCAAAACACTCGTCTTCGCCCCAAGGTAGCAGGTCCTTGTGCAGACGAACGTCACCGAAGCGCAATTCTCCTTCTTTAGTTATTACGAATTTTTGCATATTTGTTACTGAATATTCTTGCGTTGCGGAATAGATTTGACATGCCTTTATGTGCGATTACTCCAGCAACTATTTGCCCATCACGCAATGCAGAGTGCCGCCATTGGCGATGTCATCATGAGAAATGAACATACGGTCGAGAGGCTTGCCGTTGAGGGTGACTTGCTTGATGTAGATGTTTTCAGCAGAAGCATTGTCGGCTATGATGGTGAAGTCGCGACCCGAAGGCAGGTGGATGACCGCCTTGTTGAAGACAGGACTACCGATGGCATATTCGGGAGTGCCAGGGCATACTGGGTAGAAGCCGAGGGCAGAGAAGATGTACCAAGCCGACATCTGACCTGCATCGTCGTTGCCAGCCAGTCCGTCGTGCGATGCTGCATATTGTGTCTTCATTGTCTCACGCACATGCTTCTGTGTTTTCTCTGGCTGACTTGTATAGTCGTAGAGATAGCATATCTGGTGGCTTGGCTCATTGCCGTGCCAGTAATGACCAGTCTCGAAGAGCGAATCAAGCTTTGTGACAAAGATCTCTTCGCCACCCATCAGCTCCATCAGCCCAGCTATGTCGTGAGGCACATACCATGTGTAATGACAAGGCTGACCCTCGCAGATGAACTTCTGGAAGCTCCATGGGTCGGAGTTGAGGAAAGAGCCGTCGTCGTTTCGACCATCTGCCCAACCTGTCGCAGGATTGATGACATTGCGGTAGTTCTGGCTTCGGTCGAAAAGCTGCTTCGCCACATCGTCGTGTCCGAGAGCTTGAGCAAAACGGGCAAAGACGAAATCGTCGTAGGCATATTCGAGAGTGCGAGAGGTCTGTTCGGCCTTGTGATAGGCATCGGCAACAGGGTCTTGCACAGGGATATAGCCGTAGAGCATATAAGAATTGAGCGCACGACGACCCTTGCCTTCGGCATATTCCTCAAAGGTCTCAGGCAGAGTGAAGGCATTCTTGTAAAGAGCCTCGTATGCCTTGTCGATGTCGAAATTTCTGACACCCTTGAAGTAAGCATCGGCAATGAGCGAAGCGCAATGGTCGCCAATCATCTCGCTTGTGTAGCTGTTCCAGCAAGGGAAGATAGGCAGCCAGCCGCCCTGATCGTACTTGTCGAGGAGCGACTGGATCATGTCGCCAGCACGTTCGGGATCGATAAGACACTTCAGCGGATGAAGGGCACGATAGGTGTCCCACATGCTGTAGTCGTCGTAATATGTGCCAGAGGTGTGAGCAGTCGAGTCATTGCCAGCATAGCTTGGATAGCTGCCATCGACATCGTTGAACTCGCGAGGGAGGAACGAAGCATGATAGAGCGAAGTATAGAAATTGGTGAGCAGCTCAGGGTCATCGCTCTCTACTTCGATAGCCGAGAGAGTCTGCTGCCATGTTGCCTCAAGACTGCTTCGCATCTTGTCGAAATCGCAGTCGGGACATTCAGTCAATAGGTTAAGCTTGGCTTTCTCGATGCTTGTGAAAGATGTGGCAGCACGGACATAGACCGTTTCGCCAGCCTTGACATCAAACTGCAGATATGCTCCACCTGTACTCATAGTGCCAGTGATGGTGTCACGTCCTGCGTATATGCCTTCTGGGTTGTAAGTGCCATAGTCAGCTATCTCCTTGTTCAGGACTTCGACCACGAAATGTCCATCGAACCCGGTGTATTGACCCAATCCCTGATAGATGCGGTGGGCAGGATTGGAGCCAGTGATGATGCCGTTGGCAGCATCGCATTGAAGCGAACCCATGGCTTCATCGGAATTGGCATTGACGGTGATATAGCCGATGCCATCGTTGGCAAAAGTAAAACGGAAGAGGGCAGTGCGGCTTGTGGCTGTCATCTCTGCTCGGATGCCGTAGCGTTCGAGCTCGACAGAGTAGTAGGCAGGAGTCGATACCTCGTACTGGTGAGAGAATTTTGAACCTCGGTCGAGTGGGTCGCCAGTCAGAGAGCCAAACTGTGGCATAATGGTCATAGAGCCATAGTCTTGAGTCATGCCACCCACAATCCAGTGAGAACCACGGAAGCCTTGTATCTCGTCGTCGGCATAGTAATAAGGTGCAATGCCTTTCTGCTCGGTGTCGGCTGTCTGTGGTGTCCAGAATGTCATGCCATGGGGCATCAGGACTGCAGGTATCAGCTGAGCAGGGTCGTGAGCCTGATCGTAACCGCCCATATCGCCTTTCTTGCTAGTGCGCACAGGTTTCTGCTTGCGTGTGACACCACCGAGATATTCCGCATTCTCAGCAGAATAGTGAGCTCCGGTGCCAATCATTGTGTTGACATACTGGAGATAATCGCGTTGCTCGGGCTGGGTCGAACAGCTGCAAAACAAGGCAATGGAGCACGTAAGGCTCAAGACTCTTTTCATACGACCATAAATAATTAGTAATCAGCAATTGATTTCTTTTTCTTTCTTGAACTTTCGTCCAATGATGATATTGCGTATTGTGGCAATTATGCCTGTCTGTCCGATGATGATGATCCAGTCGAGTCGGAAGATGCCGTAGATGATGATCATGAGCGAACCGACGAGGGCGAGAACCCAGAACGTGACAGGCAGGAGCGACTCCTTGTGGCGGTAGCTGTAGTACCACTGATAGACAAAGCGCATCTTGTAGATGAACTGACCAACACTGCCCCAGACGATAGCATATATAGGCAGATTCTCGTTTTTGAAGAACGAGGTTGTGAAGGAACTGAAATCCTTGAGCATCAATCCGAGGATAGCGACAGGGACAAAGGCGAAGACCCAGGTGATGGCTTTCGGGATATGAGTCAGGATGCCTTTGGCCTTGAGATTCCACATATATATATAATATGAGAGAAGTTCTCCGAAAATGATCGAGAAGTCATCGCGCAGGAAGCCATAGAAAAAGAACAGGGCAGAGCCAAGGAGACTGAAGATCCAGAAGATGGTGGGCGATTCGATCTTCTTGCTCTTTTCTGACTTGATCCATTGCACGAGAGCTCGGGCAGTATAGAAGAACTGTGCTGCCAATCCTATTAGAAATGTAGTTTGGCTCATCGTTTAGATGTTGTCTTTTGCAATGTGATAGTTGATATATCGGCTACGCATCCAGCGGAACGCGAAGCAGTCCTGGAAAGGACCAATGAGGCGGTTCCAGAGGTGGAACTTCGACTGACCAGCCGTGCGAGGGAAGTGGCGCACTGGTGTCTCGAAGAAAGTGCCGCCGTCCTGCAGTGTGATGAGTGCAGCAAAGAAGCGGTGCATGCCCTTGAACATAGGGATGCGCTTGGCGTATGGTGTCTGCATGACCTTTAGCGGACAGCCTGTGTCGGTGGCAGTATCGCCAGTCATTATGCGGCGAAAGCCATTGGCAATCTTCGACTGTATGCGCTTTGAGCCTGAGTCGTTGCGTCGTGCACGGATGCCAGAGACGAGAGTGTAGTCGGCAGCATGAGGCAACAGAAGGTTGAAGTCCTCGGGTGTGGTCTGCAAGTCGGCATCCATGTAGCCTACAAGAGGAGACTCGCATGTGTCGAATCCCGCCTTGATTGCCGCCGAAAGTCCGCGGTTGCGGTCGAAGGAGATGTAGTAGAAATCCTTGTTGCGTGCGCATATCTCCTCGATACCTTTCAGACTGCTGTCCTTCGATCCATCATTGACGAAGAGCACACATGCTTTCTCGATGCACTTTGGCAGATACTCGGCGAAGGTGCTTTCCAGACGGGCAATATTATCTTCCTCATTGTAGATAGGGACAATTATCGTGAATCTGTATTCAGAAGTCTTGTTCATTTTGTTATATTTTGCTTGATTGTCATTTTTTAATCAGTTCGCTATGCAGCTTAATATCGGCAAGCAGTGCGTTTTTCCCTGCATCATAGTGAGCCTTGCGCATCTGGCAGAGAATATCCCATTCCTTGTTGAATATCCCATCGTAATCGTATTTGAAGTCGCTTGCGCCATGGACATCCATTTCTTCGAGCAAGTCAGCAATACTGAATGAGCTGACATCGCGTCCGGGAGTCCACACGTGCTGGTCGGGATGTTTAGAGTCGATTGTCTCGCGTATGATGTCGAGGTCGTTGAGGTGCGACAGTATCTTGTTCGACAACTTGGACGGAAGGTGGAGTAACCGGCTTACATCTTCGGTCGTCATAGCATCGTTCTCGTCGTTGTCGGTTTTGCCAGACTGTCGGAATCGGTTGTAGATAATGCCTGCAACGACAATAGCCATAAAGTTGTAGTAACGATAAGAGATGTTCTGAGTATCCTTCTCGTAGTTGAAGTTCTGGATATTCTGGGCAGCATACGAAAGTTCGGCTCCGTAGAGACATATCACCCACGACATCTGGATGAAGAGAAGGAGAAGAGGTAGAGCTGCGAAAGAGCCGTATATGGCATTGTATTTCGACACCCAGATCTGTCCGTTGATATAGAGCCATTCGAATCCCATGAAAATCGAACCTGCCACGAGCGAAGCTATGAAAGCGTTGATGAACTTGACCTTAGTGTTTGGGATGACTATATAAACAAGGAAGAAGGCGATGTAGATGAGCAGGTAACGTGTGCAGTGGATCCATTGTATCAGAGTCTGGCTTATGTCGATGTCAATCGAGCTGTTCTTGACCACTGTCTGCGAGAATATCTCGATGCTTGAGCTGATGGCAAGGAAGAGTGGCACCATGATGATTATCGACAGATAGTCGGTCACTTTCCTTACAGCCGAGCGGTCGGTCTTCTGTTGCCATATCTGGTTGAAGACAGTCTCTATGTTGCCCATAAGATTGATGATGACCCATATGAGGAGCACTATGCCAATGCCCATGACGATGCCGGTCTTGGCATGTTCGAGATAGCTGTCGGCAAAGCTGAACAGATAGTTAACCGTAGCCTCTTGCCCCGGGAACATACTTGAAACGCTCTGCTGTATGAGGTCGTAGAGGTTGAAGCCTCGTGCGAGAGCCACAATCAAAGCCATCAGAGGCACGATGGCAAGAATGGTGTAGTAGGTGAGAGCCGATGCCTTCTCCATCAAACGCTCGCTGAAGAAGAAGCGCAGGGAGAGGTAGAGAGCCTTGATGATATTGACAAAGAAACGATAGCTTCCCTTGACATCTTCGTTGGTGAGATGCCACATATCGTGAGTAAGGAACTTGATTACTCGTTTAGTCAATATTATAGGCCTGAAACGGGTCATTTTTCCATCTTGAGGCTAGTCTGTCCTATCATGTTGCCGTCGGCATATACTTCGAATGTGTATGTGCCAGGCTCAAGAGTCTCGTTTCTGTTCCAGTAGAGAGTGACTTGTGTCTCTTCGCCACCATACTCGATATTCTTCTTCATAGAATACTGCACATCAGAACCATCATATCTGAATGTGCCCGACTTAGCATTGGTAAGGAGGTCTTCGGCAGGAGTGAGTATGCGCACGAAAATATCCTTGAAGCCAACTTCGGCAGTGATATTGGCAGCGATGGTGAAGCTGACAGCAAAGATGGTAGTTTTCTTGAGCGAAGTGGTAGGTTTCTCGCGCTTGGTGAGAGCCTTGGCGGTGAGTCCTACGGCATTGAGCTTGGCGGCAAGAGTCACCTTCTCGGTGAGCTGCTGGTTTTCGGATTGCAGGTTGGCATTGCTGTTCTTGACTTTCTGTATCTCTTTTCTGACCTGAGTGTTCTCTGCCAAGAGCTGTTCGTTGACCTTGTTGAGCGAATCGACCTGTGCCACATAATAGCGAAGCACGCCTCTTACGGTCTCAAGCTCTTTCTTGAGAGCCGAGATCTTCTTGGCATCTTGAGCCTTGGTCTGTTTCAGCTCCTCGACGAGACGCTGTATCTTGATACGCTGATCTTCGAGTTTCTGTTCCAGCGAGTCGTTGTTGACATTCAGCTTGTATCCTTCATACTGGATGGCAAGTTGTGAGTATTCGTTTTCGAGGTCTTCCTTCTCGAGCGCAAATGTCTCTGAGAGTTCGTCGATTGTCTTTTTTTGGTTTACGATGTATAACAGGCATCCACCAATAATCAATGAGACAAGGACGGCTGCGGCAATTAAGTATTTCTTGTTCATTTCTTGAAATGTAAAATATTTGCAGCGCAAAGGTACGAAATTTTGTGATAACTTCCTATTTTTCTCGTCCTATTTTTATTGTTGTTGCAAATAAATAAAAATTTATTTGGTTTTATATCGCTATTTTTCTAACTTTGCCCAAAATAATGCATAATATGAAGAACTTTTTTAAGGTTGTCGGAATCAATGTCGCAATCATGATAGCCCTTGTGCTTGTCATTCTTACTTGTCTGACTTATTGGCTCAACAGCTACACTCATCACAATGAATCGGTCGTCATGCCCAATGTCGTTGGCATGAGTGACGATGAGGCTATTTACTATCTGGAGAAGGCTGGGCTGAAGCCTATGGTCATCGATTCTATATATGGCGATGCCGATGCTACCCTTGGAGCTGTCATCGAGCAGTTGCCCGAAGGAGGCCTGCCTGTCAAGAATGGACGTATTGTCTATCTTACTATCAATGCCAAGACCGTACAGATGATCAAGATGGTCGATGTGGTCAACTATTCGACACGACAGGCGAGAAGCGAATTGAGTCAGGCAAAGTTTATTGTCGAAAAGATTGAATACAAGCCTTGCGAATTTGACGATCTCGTGCTCGAAGTCAAGCATGGTGACAAGGTGTTGCTGCCGGGTGAGATGTTGCCGATACGTACTCGTGTCACTCTGGTGGTAGGCAGTACGCAAGTTGAAATTACACCAGAAAACGATGAGTCAGAAGATGTGTTCTTTGAATGATGGCGATATGCTCGACGGTTTTGTGCCGAACGAGGAACTTGATGACGAGGAGCTGTTTCAGTTCGTGCCCTCAGATGCTAAGAAGGAAGGTGAGGGCGAACCCACTGCCGATGGGCTGTACGAACATTTCCGCTTTGTCGCCGACCGAGGTCAGGGACCTATTCGTGTTGATAAGTTTCTTGTGGATCGTATCGTGGGCACATCGCGCAACCGTGTGCAGCGAGCTGCCGACGATGGCTATATTCATGTGAATGGAAAGCCTGAAAAGAGCAGTTACAAGGTAAAGCCTTGTGATGTGGTGACGGTGATGATGGACCGTCCTCGACATGTGCTTGAGATCTTGCCTGAGGACATCCCCCTCGATATTGTTTATGAGGACGATGACTTGCTTGTGGTCAATAAGCCTGCTGGACTCGTGGTTCACCCGGGTTGTGGCAATTATCATGGCACATTGGTCAATGCCTTGGCCTATCATTTCAAGGACGATCCAAAGATGAAGGAAATGGACGATCCGCGTCTTGGACTCGTTCATCGCATCGACAAGGAGACGTCTGGACTTCTGGTTGTGGCAAAGAACGAAGACGCACGCACCAATCTCTCGCTGCAGTTCTTCAAGAAGACCACACGCCGCCAGTATGTGGCTCTTGTTTGGGGACATATCGACGAGAATGAAGGTAGGATAGAAGGCAATATCGGACGTCATCCAAAGGACCGGCTTCAGATGTGTGTCTATCCAGATGGTTCACAGGGTAAGCATGCGGTGACTCATTTCAAGGTGCTTGAACGACTCGGTTACGTCACGGCTGTGAGATGCGTGCTCGAGACTGGCCGCACTCATCAGATTCGCGTCCACATGAAGTATATTGGACATACTCTGTTCAATGACTCGCGATATGGCGGTGACCAGATTCTGAAAGGGACGACCTTCGCGCAATATACTCAGTTCGTGAAGAAATGTTTCGAGACTTGTCCGCGTCAGGCACTTCATGCACAGACTCTTGGTTTCAGACATCCACGCACAGGCGAAGAGATGGATTTCGAAGCACCAATCCCGCAGGATATGCTCGATCTTTTTGCTCTTTGGCGAGAGTATATTTCAAATAGATAAATTAAATGTAGTTAACTTCTTTAACTTCCAAATAAAACGAAACAATGAAAAAAATTGCAATTGTCGCAGGAGGAGATAGTAGCGAGCATGATGTTTCGCTTAGAAGCGCCCAGGGAATCTGGAGTTTCCTTAACCACGACAAGTATGAGACATACATCATTACAATCGAAGGCACCGACTGGAAGATGGTGCAGTACGACGGCAAGGAATATGACATGACAAAGTCGTGGCAGGTCGATCGTAATGACTTCACTGTTATGAAAGATGGCGAAAAGATCGCTTTCGACTTCGCTTATATCATCATTCATGGCACTCCTGGCGAGAATGGTATTCTTCAGGGCTATTTCGACCTTATCCGTATGCCTTACAGCTGTTGTGGTGTATTGGCGGCTGCTCTCACTTGCAGCAAATATACCTGTAACAAATATCTTTCTACGATGGGAATCCCTGTTGCCAAGAGCATCTTGTTGCGCAAGGGCGATAGCGTGACGACCAAAGATGCTGTTGCCCAGCTCGGACTCCCGATGTTTGTCAAGCCAAATGGAGGTGGCTCGAGTTTTGCTACTTTCAAGATCCAGAATGCCGAAGAACTTCAGCCAGCCATTGCCGCTGCATTCAAGGAGGCAACACAGGAAGTGATCATTGAGTCGTTCATGAAAGGCACAGAGATTACCTGTGGCTGCTACACTTCGCGTGACGGACTTCGTGCTCTGCCTGTGACAGAAGTTGTGCCAAAGGTCGAGTTTTTCGACTATGATGCCAAGTACAATGGCGCTGTCGAGGAGATTACTCCTGCTCGTATCTCTGATGAGATGACCAAGCGCGTTCAGGAAACCACCAAGAAGATCTATCGCTATATTGGTGCAAAAGGCATAATCCGTGTCGATTATATCATCATCGATGACGTGCCTCATCTCCTTGAAGTCAACACAACTCCAGGTATGACCGCCACAAGCTTCATTCCTCAGGAGGTACGTGCTGCAGGTCTTGATATAAGCGATGTGATGGACGATGTGATTGATTTTGGAAGATAATAACTTGTTTATTCTTCCTCCGATAATTATTATTTTCTTATTATAACAAAAGATTATGGCTCCACAGTATGACTTTGAAGAAATCCGCTGTTTCAATGATGCGGATGTGCCTGAAAAACTTTGGCCATTGATCGACCGCCCAGAAATAGAGGCATTCGTCAAGGCTGCGTTTCCCGAAACAGATATGGATCAGATGCGTGCACAGGTAAAGCAGATCCACACTATTGAGGAGTTCCAGCATAGTGTGATCGCTAAATGTGTCATGGGTATTGCTAAGAAGAGTTGCGACTCTATCGAGTTGCGTGGCACGGAAAAGATTAATAAGGACAGGGCTGCTGTCTATATCACCAATCATCGTGATATCGTACTCGACTCAGCTTTCCTCTGTTCTACGCTCGACCGTGCAGGATTCAAGACTGCCGAGATTGCCATTGGCGACAATCTGCTTGCCTACGACTGGATCAAGGATTTGGTGCGTCTCAACAAGAGCTTCATCGTGATGCGCAGCGTGCCTGTGCGCCAGATGCTCGAGGTGTCGAAGCGTCTGTCGGCTTATATACATTATACAATCAATGAGAAGAAAAATCCTGTCTGGATTGCTCAGCGCGAGGGTCGTAGTAAGGATAGTAGCGACAATACTCAGGCTTCGGTCATCAAGATGCTGGCACTTGGGGGAACTTCGCGCGACATTATTCAGAATATCCGTCAGCTCAACTTTCAGCCTGTGGCTCTCAGCTACGAATACGACCCATGCGATTATCTGAAAGCTATGGAGTTCCAGCTCAAGCGCGATGACCCTGAATGGAAGAAGTCGAAGCAGGACGACTTGTTTAGCATGAGCACAGGTATCATGGGCTACAAGGGTCGTGTGGTGGTTACTATTGCCGACGAACTAAACCCAATATTCGACACCTATCCATGGATCAATGACCGAAATGCTCAGGTCAACTGCGTTTGTGCTCTCGTTGATAAGTCCATCCATTCGAACATGGTACTCTTCCCTATCAACTATGTCGCTTACGACGTCAAGCATGAGACCGAAAAGTATGCCGGCAAATATACTGACGAGGAGAAGACCAAGGCTCTTGCTTACCTGAACGGACAGCTTGAGAAGATTCAGATTCCTAACCGAGATGAAGCCTTCCTCTGGGAAAGACTCCTCACCATGTATAGTAATCCTGTGGTCAACTTCGAAAAGGCCACGTCACGAGAGACAGACGAGATCACTCCGCTTACTTAATTCTTAACGTAACGATTGCCGTCCCACACATATCTGACGGCTTCTTTTGATACAGCAGGAGAAATCTGCTTATAGACTTCTTCTGGAAGATATTTCTCAGGATCGATGGTGGCAGAGATAGTGTCACCATCGATTTTGTATTCTATGATGAGAGGAATGCAGTATTTGCTGAATTCATCGAGCGAGACTTTGTCGTTGACGCGATAGAAGTTCTGGGTTGTGGGCAGGTCTAAGTACTTCTCGGTCGCAATCTTGCTCCATGTGTTGGTGAAGAAGCTGATGCTCGAATCGGTAGTGCCAACAGCCTTGACCGACTTTACCACGGCAAGTATGCTTGTGGTGTCGGCTTTGTGTTTGAGCATCTTGATCGAGAGGGTGCTCACCTTGCTTGTGTGCATCGAGAGATAGGAGTCGCTCAGGGTATCGAGCACGCAGACTCCATTCAGAAGATTAGGCACCTGTGCGGGACGCTGACCAAGCTCATACAATCCGACCATACCTTTAATGAGGTCGGTCTTGAGATGAGGAAGCTGTGCCTGGGGGATGAGTTCGAGATAGAATGCGAGATTCTGGGCGTTGAGGCCGACAATCGATGCCAAGGCAAGGAAGAGACTTATTATTGCTTTTCTCATAATTGTTAACCTTTTGATGAATAATACATTACCTTAATTCTGTGAGCCAATCCAGAGCAATACCATGGCAATGATGACAAAGAGCAAGTCGATGGCCTTTGTCTTGATGTTCTTTTCCTTGAAGAAGAGCCAGCCACAGATGAATCCGACCACGACTCCGCTTCGACGCACGAGCGAGACGACCGAGATGAGTGCGTCAGGATAGCTCAATGCAAAGAAATAGCAGAAATCGGCGACGCTGAGGAAGATGGATATGAGCGGGATGGTCCATCGCCACTTGAATCCGACGGTCTTGCCGCTAACGCGCTGAGGTCGCCAGATGAAGAGCAAGACGAGTCCCATCATGGCAGCCTGATAGAAGTTGTACCACGACTGCACAGCCATCTTATCGAGATGCTGATACTGCATCAGATACTTGTCGTATAGGCCAGAGATGGCTCCTATCATCGTGCCAGCAATGATGAGCCAAATCCAAATACTGTGCTTGAGCGATATGCCTTCTTTTCGGCCTGAGACGCTGATGAGTCCGAAAGCTATAATCGAGACTATGACACCAGCCCATTGCCATACGTTGAGCTGTTCGCCGAAGACGAAGATTGCGCCAAGCAGTACGAGTATAGGTCGTGTGGCATTGATGGGCGAAGCGATGGTGATGGGGAGATGCTTCAGACCATAATAGGCGCAAATCCAAGAACTAAGCACTATGGCAGACTTGATGATGATATATAGGTGGTGGGATGGGGCAGGGGTCGGGATATAAAGCGTGTTGCCAGGCTGAAGTACCCCTGCAGATGAAAGCAGGACAAGGGGAAGGAAGATGAGCGAACAGAATACCGTGTTGAGAAACAGCACAGGGATTACTGCATTGTCTTTCAACGACATCTTCTTGAACACGTCATAGAAGCCTAGGAGCATGGCGCTCGTGAAGGCAAGAACTAACCACATGATGATTGTCTGAATGAAATTATTGTCACATCATGTGCAAACCTGCCTTGATCAGAGCCTGAACCGACATTTCTGGGTCTTTTGCCAAAAGCTGGGTGATAGCTTTGTTGGCATTGGCCAATGGATAACCAAGAGCAATGAGAGCCTGGATAGCTTCGTCTCCGTTTTCGTTCTGAGCCACTACGGCAGATGTGGCAGCTGTTGCGGCGGCAATACCAAGGTTGCCTATCTTGTCTTTCAGATCGACGATGATGCGCTGAGCGGTCTTGCTGCCTATGCCTTTGACATTCTTGAGCTGGCGGTCGTTGCCCGTCGAGATGACTGCAACAAGTTCGTCGGGAGAGAGGCTCGACTGAATGCAACGTGCAGTGTTCGGTCCTACTCCGCTTACCGAGATGAGCAGCCGGAAGATGGCGCGTTCCTGTTTTGAGATGAATCCATAGAGCTGGTGTGCGTCTTCGCGTATGCTCTCGTCGATATATAGTTTGAACACTTGTCCAATCTTTAGCTTGTCGTAGGTATAGACCGAGATGTTGCACTCATATCCGACTCCAGCACATTCGACGATGGCCTTTGTAGGGTCAAGCTCGGTTACCTCTCCTTTTAAATACTCAATCATTTTCTGTCGGTTTTATGTCTTTTCAGCAAAGCGGAACTTTGCTGAACGGTTATTGTTCTTTTATTTTCAATTGCAGTTTCATGGCTTCTCCGTCAAGGAAGGCGAGAGCCTCTTCGCGGTTGTTGCCTATCACTCCATCGAGGATTGCGTCTTTGAGCGCATTCTTGAGCAAGCCCACCTCGCGGCAAGGAGCGAGGCTATAGCGTTCCATAATCTCGATGCCATCGACTGGCGGTTGCCAATTGCGTATGCGGTCTTTCTCTTCGATTTCAGCCATCTTCTGACGTACTATCTTGAAGTTTTCGGTGAAGCGTCTTACCTTCTCCGGGATTTTCGAGGTTACATCGGCTGTGCACAGTATCATGAGATCATCGATGTCGTCTCCCGCGTCGAAGAGCAGTCGGCGTATCGCCGAGTCGGTAATACCTTCATCGGCAAGACAGATTGGACGCATGTGGAGCGAGACGAGTTTCTCAACATATTTCTCTTCGGCACCGAGAGGCAGTTTTAGGCGGCGGAAGATTGGCAGTACCATTCGGGTGCTGACGTAGTCGTGGTTGTGGAAAGTCCATCCAATCTTCTCGTCGTAGGCTTTCACTTTTGCCTTTCCCAAGTCGTGCATCAGGGCCGCCCAGCGCAGCCATAGGTTGTCCTTGCTCACCGCAGCCACATTGTCGAGCACGGTCAGTGTGTGCACGAAGTTGTCTTTGTGTCCTCGTCCGTCGCGATTCTCAATACCTGCCAGTGCTTGCAGTTCTGGCAATATGATCTGAAGCAGGCCGCAACGCTGAAGTTGCATCCAGCCCACCGATGGCTTGTCGCACATCATTATCTTGTTGAGTTCTTCGATGATGCGCTCGCCCGAAATAATATTGATGCGTTCTCTCATTCGAGCAATAGCCTCGAAGGTTTCTGGCACAATCTTGAAATTGAAACGGCAGGCAAAGCGGATGGCACGCAACATACGCAGCGGGTCGTCGCTGAAGGTAATGTCAGGGTCGAGAGGTGTGCGTATCAGTCCTTTCTCCAGATCGTTCAAACCTCCGAAAGGATCGACGAGTTCGCCAAAGCGATGGCTGTTTAGACATATCGCCATGTCGTTGATGGTGAGGTCACGGCGGTTTTGGTCGTCTTCGAGTGTGCCGTCCTCGACCACAGGCTTGCGGCTATCGTGTGAATATGATTCTTTGCGGGCTCCTACAAACTCCACCTCCAGATGATTATGCTTCACCTGGGCAGTGCCGAAATTGCGATAGACAGCCAACGAGGTATGCTTACCAAGACGCTTGGCAACAGCCTGGGCAAGTTCGATGCCGCTGCCCACTGTCACGCAGTCAATGTCTTTCGAAGGACGTCCGAGAAAGATGTCTCGCACATATCCGCCCACCACATAACATTCCCTGCCTAAGCGGTCTGCTTCTTCGCCAATGATGTGAAATATTGGCAAGTTGAGTTTGCATTTTAGTTGCTCTTGAGTCAGTTTTTCTATCATTTTCTTCTTGTTTGTATATTTATTTCTCAAAAACCTTTAGCGTTCCAAAAATTATTCCTACCTTTGTCGTGTGTTTTTCATGGTATAAGATTTAAGGTTAGTGAAGATGGTCTGTTGTGAAACAGACCTCTTTTTTTGTATTTATTCCTTTCCCATGATCTCTTTCCAGTCGTCAGCATCGAGTTCTTCGAGGTCATCGAGTGAGAAATCAAACTCGTCGATATATTCCGGAGTGTTGAATTCATCGATGTCTCGACGATCCTTCTTAGTTGGACGACCTAGACCCTTGGCTCGGTCGATGAAGCCGTTCATGCGGTTGAGTTCGAGTATTTCGAGCAGGTCTTTTGGAGTCACGTTCTCCATGAATCCTGGCACAAGTTTCGCGCCCATTCGGTTTTCGGTCAAGGCGAGTACCTTGAACGAGTAGGTAACAGGCGGTTTTCTTACCTCTATCACTTCTCCCACCTTGATTGTGCGCGAAGCCTTTACTTTCTGGCCGCCTATCGTGACACGTCCTAACTTACATGCGTCAGAAGCGATGGTGCGAGTCTTGAAGATACGCACTGCCCACAGCCATTTGTCAATTCTGCTCATTCTTCTCTTCTTTGTTTTCGGCTGGCGTTTCTGTCTTTGCAGGAAGTCCTCCATTGTATTTGTTCATTGCTCTCTGAGCGCCTTCAAGACAGAACGACTCGATGAATTTTGTTGTCACTTCAAGCCGTTCGGGCATCATGTCCTCTTCTTCCTGTGGGAAATGTCCGAGCACCCAGTTCACCTGTGCTCCCTTTGGAAAATCACCGCCTACTCCAAAGCGCAGACGAGTAAAGTTCTGTCCGCCGCATTTGTTAGCAATGTCTTTTAGCCCATTATGCCCACCATCCGAACCCTTTGGCTTCATGCGCAATGTTCCGAAAGGCAGGGCTATGTCGTCACAGATAATCAGCACATGATCGATGGTGATGCCCTCTTCCTGCATCCAATAGCGCACCGCATTGCCCGAGAGGTTCATATATGTATTTGGCTTGAGCAGCTTTAGTATCTGGTTTTTTACGCGGAATTCGCAGGTCGCACCATAACGGTTCTCCTCGAATTTGGCATTATGTGCCTCTGCCAAAGCGTTGACCACTCGAAACCCTATGTTGTGGCGAGTGCCCCAGTATTCTTCACCGATGTTGCCGAGACCGACAATAAGATATTTCATAATTGACAAAGAAAAATAAAAGGTTTAAGAACCAAAGAGTCCTTAAACCTTAGAATTTTGTTGATGAATGGATTACTTACCCTGAGCACGTGAAGCACGAGTAGCCTTAACACCAGCAACGATTACGCTCTTTGGAGTTACGATCTCAAGATTGTCGTACGAGAGAGCTGCGACATTAAGAGTCTTGCCGAGGTTGATGCTTGATACGTCAACCAAGAGACGCTCTGGGATGTTAGTCCAAAGACCCTTAACTGTGAGGTCGCGAACCTGCTTAACAAGCTTACCACCGGCCTTAACACCTTCTGCGTGACCCTCGAGCTTAACTGGAATCTTGACAGTGATAGGCTCGTTCTCGTCGAACTTCAGAAAGTCGATGTGATAGAGCTCTTCGTTTACTGGACCAAACTGCAACTCCTTGATGATAGCCTTGCACTCAGCACCGTCGATGTTGAGGTTAACAGCATGAACCTGGCTGGTATAGATGAGGTTACGAACTTCAGTAGCCTTTACGGTGAAAGATACTGCTTCGCCCTTACCGATGAGGTTGCAAGGAATAAGGCCGTTAGCGCGAAGGTTCTTAGCTGCCTTCTTGCCTGCTTCAGTGCGCTTGGCACCATTCAAATTGAATTCTCTCATTTTAATTAAGTTTTAAAAGTGTTACTCAAAATTGCTTTTTGGACAATCTCCCATCACACGAATCCAGTGGGATCTTTATATTGACCTAATGGCCCAGATTCACCATCGGATGCTGATGCTTAATTTCAAAAGCGGCGCAAAGTTACTGTTTTTTTGCATAACAACCAAATATTAACCTTCCTTTTTTCTACATTTATATAATAATGTGATGTTTTTTTGTTTTTTTTTGATAATAATTATCCATCATATGTCATAAATTGCTATATTTGCGCCTAACTTTAGTTTGATTATCAACATTACAAAGTAATTATATTATGGAACAGATTGATTGGTCAACATTGGGATTCGGCTATCGTAAAGCCGACTACAATGTACGTTGCACTTACAAAGATGGTAAGTGGGGAGAATTAAGAGTTAGCGATTCAGAAGAAGTTACTATGCACATGGCTGCTACTGTGCTTCACTATGGTCAGGCTTGTTTTGAGGGTCTGAAGGCTTTCCGTGGCAAGGATGGCAAGATCCGTGTGTTCCGTATGGACGAGAACGCTAAGCGAATGCAGAATTCATGTAATACTATTCTTATGCAGCCGCTTCCTGACGGACTCTTTGAGGAGGCTGTCAAGAAGGTTGTGAAGCTCAACGAGCATCTCGTACCTCCTTATGAAACAGGCTGCTCGATGTATATCCGTCCTGTGCTTTTCGGTACAGGTGCTCAGGTTGGTGTTCATCCTGCCGATCAGTATGAGTTCATAGTTTTCGTGATGCCTGTTGGTCCATATTTCAAGGACGGTTTCCATGCTGCACCTTGCTGTATCATGCGTGGCTATGACCGTGCAGCTCCTCTCGGTACTGGTCGCGTTAAGGTAGGTGGTAACTATGCGTCAAGCCTTGCCTCTGGTGTCATTGCCCATGAAAAGGGATACAATGCAGTCATTTATCTCGATGCTCGCAGCAAGCGTTTCATCGACGAGTGCGGTCCTGCCAATTTCTTCGGCATCAATGGCAACTCTTACATTACACCAGATTCTGAGTCTATCCTGCCTTCTATCACAAATATGTCAATCCAGCAGGTGGCTCGCGACCTTGGTCTCAAGATTGAGGTTCGTCCTATGCCAGTCGAAGAACTTGCTTTCCTCGATGAGGCTGCCATGTGTGGTACTGCTGCCGTGATTGCTCCTATCAGCCGCGTTGATGACCTCGATGAGAACAAGACATATCAGATCTTGCCAGACCGTACTCCAGGACCTGTTTGCACCAAGCTCTACGATACTCTCCGTGGCATTCAGTATGGCGACATCGAAGATACTCACAACTGGGTGACTATCATCGAGTAACCGTTAGTCTTTTAGTTTTCAATTTGTCAATTTCAAATTCTATCAAGTTGATAAATTTCGATCTTAAAAAAATCAAGGTAATAGTGTTCGATGTCGATGGGGTTCTGTCGGCATCGACTGTTCCTATGGATGCCGATGGTCAGCCTGTGCGCACGCTCAATATCAAGGATGGCTATGCCATTCAGCTTGCTGTCAAGAAAGGACTCGAGATTGGCATCATCACAGGAGGCAAGACCGAGCAGATCCGCTGTCGTTATGCCTCGTTGGGTGTCAAGCACATCTATATCGGTTCGTCGGTCAAGATTCTCGACTTCCAGGATCTATTACAAAAGACAGGTACTGCTGCCGATGAGGTGATGTATGTGGGTGACGATATCCCTGACTTTGAGATTATGCAACAAGTCGGTTTGCCTTGCTGTCCTGCCGATGCTGCTCCAGAGATTAAGGCAATATCGAAGTATGTGTCGCCGTTCGCTGGCGGCAATGGCTGCGGACGTGATGTCATCGAACAGGTCATGAAGGCTCAGGGACTGTGGATGCAAGGTGCTGCGGCTTTTGGGTGGTAACATTCTACATTTATCTGCCGATGAAATCTAATTTGAAGCTTTTGCTGGCAAGCAACAGTCCTCGCCGCCGCGAGTTGCTTTCAGGTCTTGACATCCCGATGGAGGTAGTCAAGCTTAAGGACATTGAGGAGACCCATCCTGCCGAACTTAAAGCGGGCGATATCCCCTTGCACATTGCCAAGCTCAAGATGTCTGCCTATGAGTTTCCGCTCAACGATGGTGAGGTGCTAATCACTGCCGACACCGTCGTCTGGCTCAAAGGAAAGCTCATGGAGAAACCCAAGAGCGAGACTGAGGCATGTGCCATGCTCAGGGAACTGTCGGGCATGACACATCAGGTCTATACTGCTGTGTGCCTGCGTTCTGCCTACGACTCGTCGAGTTTCGTCTGCGAGTCTGATGTCACATTTGCTCAGCTTACCGACGAACAGATTCGCTATTATGTCCAGACATATAAACCACTCGACAAGGCTGGTGGCTATGGTATCCAGGAGTGGATTGGCTATGTCGGAATAGAGGGCATTCGTGGCAGCTATTTCAATGTGATGGGACTTCCCGTCCGCCGTCTTTATGCCGCATTAATGACATTAAAAACAAATATATGAAAAAACTCTTCTTAGCACTTGTTGCTCTTCTCGCCTTGGTTTCGTGCAACCGCCAGAAGCCTTACACTATCACAGGCACATTCGATATTCCCGATTCGCTGAATCTTGGCGACACAATCATTGCGCGTGAGCCTCTTGATGGTACTTATGTCTATATGCTCGAACTTGACGGCGAACCTATCGACTCTGCTTTGGTTCTGAACGAGACATTCTCTTTCTCGGGTAATGTCAAGGCTGATGAAGCTTTCTTTGCCTATATCGCTTGCGACTATTCCTATGGCATCATTGCCGTTGAGCCTGGCGACTACAGCATCAACATCGGCGAACAGGTACTTGCTTATGGTTCGCCAACCAACGATGCCATCAACGATTTCGATGCCAGTACGGCAGAGATAGAGGAGGAGATAGGTTTGCGTCTGCAGGCTGCTGTCGAGGCTGCTGGTGGTTATCCCGGTGATAGCATCCTGATGCCTTTCTACATCGAATTTGGCGAGAAATATGATGCTCTGATCGATTCAGTCTATAATGCCAACCCTAAGAATCTCGTGGGTGTCTATGTCATCAATATCAAGACTGCCGAGGCTCAGAGTGTCGATGACCTTGACATGATGCTCGAAGACTATGACGAATATATCGTCAACTCTCCGTTGATGGAGGCTCGACGTCAGTATCTCATTGCTAATGAATCCGACCTTAGGTAAAGTCCCGACCGACCGTATCATCCTTGGCATAGACCCTGGCACCAATGTTATGGGCTATGGAGTATTGCAGGTGAACGATGGCAAACCTCATCTGCTCGTGATGGGAGTTCTCGAATTGAAGAAGTTCGAGAGCCATTACTTGCGTCTGCGCCGCATCTATGAGAGGGTGCTTGGGCTAATCGACCAGTATCACCCCGACGACCTCGCTATAGAGTCGCCGTTTGTCGGCATCAACCCTGCCTCGCTCATCAAGCTTTGTCGTGCACAGGGTGTGGCAATGGCTGCCGCTGTCGAACGCGATGTCCCGATTTTTGAATATGCCCCGACCAAGATTAAGATCTCAATCACGGGCAATGGCGCTTCGGCTAAGGAACAGGTAAAGGCGATGCTGCGGAATATTTTGAAACTTAGTGACGAAGATATGAACGATAAACTCGATGCCTCTGATGCGTTGGCTGTTGCCATGTGCCATTACTACGAGACATGCCGTGTTATCCCCACCACTCGCTCTGGCGGACGTAACACCTGGTCGTCGGGTGCAGCCAAGACCTCATGGGCAGAGTTTGCACGCAAGAATCAGGAACGAATAAGGAAATAGCATTTTTATATTTTACTGCAATGACACTTAATGAATATCAGGATGGTGCTCGCAGCACCGCCATTTATCCCCAATCGCGTCAGATCATCTATCCAACCTTGGGTCTCACCGGCGAAGCTGGCGAGGTGGCCGACAAGGTCAAGAAGGTGATTCGTGACAACAACGATGAGTTTACCGACGAACGCAAGCGCCAGATTGCTCTCGAATTGGGCGATGTGCTATGGTATGCGGCTTCCCTTGCCCACGACCTCGGTTACACGCTTGATGAGGTGGCTCAGATGAATCTCGACAAGCTCGCTTCGCGTATGCAACGCGACAAGATTCATGGCAGTGGCGACAATCGTTGATCCTTTATTATTTTTATTAATGTACTATGAAGAAACTCTTTATCACTCTTGCCGCCATCGTCGTGGTGTTATTGATAGCCCTTGTGGCTATTGCCGACCATGCACTTGAGATGGCTATTCACCCCGACAACAACAAGACGCGCGACATTGCGCTTTGCTATTCCAAGGTCTATAATGCCTATCCCGAACTCGAGCAGTGGCACGACTCGCTTGTCGCCAATGGTTTGTGGCGCGACACTATGCTCGTGGCAGGCGATGGCTCTATGCGTCACGGACTCATTCTACAGCACGACTCTGTGCCGACGGGTGCTTCGATAGTGGTTCATGGCTATACCGACAATGCGCCTATTATGTTGCGCTATGTCTATCTGCACTACGAGGTCTTAGGACGTAATGTCGTGGTGCCCGAACACTATGCCCATGGGGAAAGTGATGGCGACGATATCCGCTTTGGCTGGCTCGACCGTCTTGACATCCGAGATCTGTGGCTGCCTCTCACACATCAGCTCTGGCACGACCAGAATATCGTTGTCCATGGTCTCTCGATGGGCGGTGCTATCACCATGTTCCTCTCGGGCGAAGCCATTCCCGACTCGCTCCGTCTCTCTGCATTTATCGAAGACTGTGGCTACACCTCTACGTGGGATCAGCTCTCATATCAGGCCGAGGAGATGGGCTTTCCTGCTTTCCCGGTGCTCGATGTCGCCAATATCATTTGCCGTCACCGTTATGGCTGGGACATGAAGGAGAGCAACGCGCTTGCTCAGCTTGCCAAATGTACTCGTCCGATGTTGTTCATCCATGGCGATGCCGATGACTATGTGCCCACCGAGATGGTCTATCGCAACTACGATGCCAAGATAAGTGGTTACAAGGAACTGATGGTAGTGCCTGGTGCCAAGCACGCCCGTTCTATTCATGAGGCATGGGACGATTATGTGCGTCGTGTCGAGAGTTTCCTCGCCAAAGTTGAGCAATAAAAAAAATCCTCCCGACTCTCACGAGCTAAGAGGATCTCAATAATCATTCACTTATTGTTACCATAATGTACCGCAAAGGTATAGTGTTTTTTTTTATCTTCCAAATTTTTTTGCTATTTTTTTTGAAATTTGTCGTTTTTTTTGCCAAAATAGCCTGATTTTTGTCTTTTTCTATGTTTTTTTAGTGGAAATTTACGATTTTTATGCTCCTTTTTGACGTGTCCGCCAGACATACCACACCGACATCATCATTCCTGGAATAGTGAGCCAGCACGCGCGGATAAAAAATTGCGTGTAGCCAATGTCTTGCTGCCAGTAACCCGAGATGATGGTTGGCAGTGCCATGCCTATTGCCATGAGGGCGGTGAGGAAAGCATAATGCACGGTCTCGTATTCGCCTTTGGCGCATTGCAGCAGATAGACAGTATAGGCGGTGAAGCCAAAACCATAGCCAAACTGCTCGATAGCGATGCATGTCCCGACCACCGACAGGCTCTCAGGCTGTACAATCGACAGATAGACATACAGCAGGTCGGGGATGTTGAGCGCAAGTGCCATAGGGATGATGCAGCGACGAAGGCTGTAATGTGCGATGCTGATGCCGCCTATTATTCCTCCTGCCGTCAGAGCTATCATGCCCAAGGTGCCGTATAGGAACCCATATTGCTCGTTGTCGAGTCCTATGCCTCCGTTTTCGACCGAGTCTTTCAGGAAGAGCAGTGTCACTTTCGACAGGAAGGCCTCGCCCAGTCGATAGGTGAAGACGAAGAGGAGCAGGAAGAAGAGTTCCTTAACCGAACGGCGGGTGAAGAAAGTGACGATGCTCTCGACATAGCTTGTCCTGATGGCTTTCATGTTATCCATGATGTCACGTTTCTCCCTGAGGTTTTCTTCTTTTTCTACTTTGGGCAACATAAAGTGATAGCCTGCAAATAGTGCCATGAATGTCACTGCGATGATGCCGAAGGTAAGCTGCCACGACACTGTGACATCGTAGCCCGATTTCTCGAATCGTCCTGTCAGCCATACCAATACGCCTGTAGCAAGTAGCCATCCCATGCGGTAAGCCATGTTGCGTATGCCCACGAAAAACGACTGTGCGTCTTCGTTCAGAGCCTTCATGTAGTAGCCGTCACACGAGATGTCGTAGGTGGCCGATAGCATTGCTGCGGTAGCTGCTGATATCGTCACAGCATATTGCCATATACTCGTCGATAGCGTCAGCGAGGTGACGAGGAATACCAATGCCAGGCCTGCCTCCATCAGCATCATCCACCGCCGCTTGGTGCTTATCGAATCGACCAGCGGACTCCATAGGAATTTCAGCGACCATGGTATGCTCAGCATTCCCGTGATGGCTGCCACCGATCCGTTACTCATGCCCATGTCGGCAAGCAATGCCACCATCAGGGTGTTCACGATGGCATAGGGCAGTCCTTCGCCCAGATAGGCCGACAGCACCCACGGCCAATGATTTGGATAGTAGTTTTTGTTCATTTTCTTTTATAAAAGAGAGTTAACACTCGCTAACTCCCATTATCTTGACGTGAAAAACTGTTGCAAAAGTAGGCAAACTCCATAACAAATGCAAACTTTCCATACCTAATTTTGTAAATGTGCGATAAAAGTATTAACTTTGCGCATATTTATTTATGATGAAACGTATTATCTCGACCATATTACTCGCGATTTCGGTGGCGGTCTGCAGCTTTGCTCAGATCAACACCGACCGTGTACTCGCTATCGGACGCAATGCGCTGTATTTTGAGGATTATGTACTCTCAATCCAGTATTTCAACAATGTGATAGCGGTCAAGCCCTATCTTCCAGAACCATTCCTCTATCGTTCGATTGCCAAAGTCTATCTCGAAGATTATACCGGTGCCGAGCAAGATGCTACGGCGTGTCTCGAGCGCAATCCCTTTGTCGTGACTGCCTATCAGGTGCGAGGCATTGCACGTCAGAACCTCAAGGATTATGACGGAGCAATCTCTGATTTCCTACAAGGTCTTCAGATTCAGCCCGAGAATAAGGTTTTTCTGCGCAGTTTGGGCGTGTCGTATGCGCTCAAGGACGATTTCGCCAAGGCCGATTCCTGCTTTGAGAGTTTCATCTCGATCTTCCCATCAGAACCATCGGCTTATATCACACGCGCTCAGCTCAAGATGGAGATGAATGACAGTGTCCAGGCTCTTGCCAATCTCAACAAGGCCATCGACCTCGACAAGAGTTCGTCTTATGCTTTCGGCTTGCGCGGTATGTTGCTCGAAGCCAAGCAGCGGCACACCGAGGCAATCAGCGACCTAGACATGGCAATCAAGCTCGACCCCGAACAGCCAGCCTACTATATCAACCGAGGTCTGGTCAAGTATAATACTAACGACCTCCGTGGCGCACTTGCCGACTACGATCAGGCCATTCAGCTCGACCCTCAGAGTGTCATCTCGCTCTACAACCGTGGACTTCTCCGCGCCCAGATTGGAGACCGCAACCGAGCTATCAGCGACTTCAGTGCCGTGCTCGAGCTCGAACCTGACAATACCTTTGCTTCATATAACCGTGCTATCTTGCGCGATGAGGTGGGTGACTTGCGTGGGGCAATCGACGACTATACTGCTGTCTTCAACCAGCATCCTAATTTCTTCCCTGCTCTCTATGCCCGCTCTGAAAACAATCGCAAGCTCGGTAGGAGTGCTGCTGCTGACGACGATTTCAAGCAGGCTTTCCTCGTCGAACAGCGTGTCAAGAAAGAACGAGACGCTCGCGAACAACGTCGTATGGAACTCCTCGCTCAGGGTGTCCAGAATCCCGACAGCATCATCTATGCCGACGCTGACACCCGTGACGAAGACCTCACCGACGATGAGCGCACACGTCGAGAGAGCGACCGCAATATCCGTAAGTTCAACCGCATCATGACTGCCAGCAACGACAATGGCAAGAACCGCTACGAGAGCAACATCCGTGGACGCATACAAGATCGCAACTTCACCGTCGAGATGGAGCCTATGTTCGTGCTCTCTTATTACGACAACGACGACGAGGTGCGACAGAGCATATATTTCGAGAAGACCATCTCCGACTTCAACCGTGCAGGCTTGCTCAGTCGCCGTCTTAAAGTAGTCTGCCACGAGCCAATGCTCAACAACGACCAGGTGAAGGCTCATTTTGCTTCGATTGACGATTTCTCGCTCATGATAGGCGTGTCGGGCAATAACCTCATCCATTACTTCGGCCGCAGCCTCGACTTCATGCTCGTCCAGGACTATCAGAATGCCATCGCCGACCTCAATCAGATCCTAATGCGCAAGGATAATTTCATCCTCGCCTATTTCAACCGTGCCGTTGTGCGTTTCCGTCAGATTGAGATTCAGGATCGTGCCGGCATCCTATCTGCCAAATCTAATACTGGCGACGACGACCTCCGCAACACGGCTCTCTCGGTCAATGCTCCTGTCTCGATGACCCAGACCCAAGCCGCACGCCAACAGCAGGCTCGCAAGGTAGAGTGCGACCTCGCCATGCGCGACCTCGACAAGGTCATCGAACTGTCGCCGACATTCGTATATGCCTATTACAACCGAGCTTATATCTCGTCGAAGATGAACAACTTAGACGCGGCACTCGCCGACCTCGACAAGGCCATTGAGCTTTATCCAGGTTTTGCCGAAGCATATTACAACCGAGGGCTCATTCATCTGCGCATGGGTAAGACGCGGCTTGGCATCCAGGACCTGTCTAAAGCAGGTGAACTTGGTCTCGCCGTGGCTTATAGCGTGCTCAAGCGTGCTAATGCCGACTGATGCGCCTATCCGACAAGACAACTAAAAACAACTCAAAAAGATAAATTCATGCAACAGAAAATCATTATCTTGGATTTCGGTTCTCAGACCACACAGCTCATCGGACGCCGTGTGCGAGAACTCGACACCTTCTGTGAGATCCTGCCTTACAACAAGTTCCCACATGACGACCCAAGCGTAATCGGCGTTATCCTCTCTGGTTCTCCGCTCAGCGTATATGCCGACGATGCCTTCCATGTCGATCTCTCTCGCATCCGTGGTCGTCTGCCTATCCTTGGCATCTGCTATGGTGCTCAGTATATGAGCCACATCTATGGCGGCAAGGTCGAGAGTGCTGGCACTCGCGAATACGGACGTCAGAATCTTCAGTTTATCGACAAGGAGTGCCCGTTGTTCCGTGGCTTCGACGACAATTCTCAGGTGTGGATGTCTCATGGCGACAGCATCACTTGTGTGCCTGAGGGCGCTCATGTGGTGGCATCGACCGAGACTGTCCATAATGCTGCATATTATATCCCCGATGCCCGTCAGGGAGCTGACACCGACAGTGCCGAGCCAATGCCAATATTCGGCACACAGTTCCATCCCGAGGTCTTCCATTCGCTTCAGGGTACGTTGCTGCTCAAGAACTTCGTTGTCGATGTATGCCATAGTCATCAGGACTGGAGTGCCGACGCTTTCGTCGAGAGTACCGTCCGCGAACTCAAGGCTCAGATTGGCAACGACCGTGTCATCCTCGGACTCAGCGGCGGTGTCGATTCGTCGGTAGCAGCAGTTTTGCTCAACAAGGCAATCGGCCGTCAGCTTACCTGTATCTTCGTCGATCACGGTATGTTGCGCAAGAATGAGTTCCGCGATGTAATGGCCGACTATGAGTGCCTCGGCCTCAATGTTGTAGGTGTCGATGCCAGCGACAAGTTCCTTGGCGACCTTGCTGGCGTGCGCGAACCCGAGAAGAAACGCAAGATCATCGGCCGAGACTTTGTCGAGGTCTTCGATGCCGAAGCCAAGCGCATCATAGCCGAGAGTAAGGATGGCGAGAGCGAAGTTAAATGGCTGGCTCAGGGTACCATCTATCCCGACCGCATCGAGTCGCTCAACATCACAGGCAAAGTCATCAAGAGCCATCACAATGTGGGAGGTCTGCCCGAAGAGATGCACCTCTCGCTCTGCGAGCCTCTCAAGTGGCTCTTCAAGGACGAAGTGCGCCGCGTAGGTCGTTCGATGGGAATGCCCGAACATCTCATCACACGTCATCCGTTCCCTGGTCCAGGACTTGCCGTGCGCATCCTTGGCGACATCACTCGCGAAAAGGTTGCCGTGCTCCAGGAAGCCGACGATATCTATATCCGTGGCTTACGCGAATATAAGATCAAGCTCTCGGGAGAAGAGGCACGTCGCGTGCTTGCAGCAGGTGTACCAGCCGACATGCAGAACGGCGAGATCGAAGTGTCGCTCTACGACCAGGTTTGGCAGGCAGGAGCCATCCTCCTCAGCGATGTCCGCAGCGTTGGCGTGATGGGCGACGAGCGCACCTACGAGAACCCTGTAGCCCTGCGTGCCGTCACATCGAGTGATGCCATGACAGCCGACTGGGCTCATCTGCCTTACGACTTCCTCGCCAAGGTTTCCAACGACATCATCAACAAGGTCAAGGGTGTCAATCGCGTTTGCTATGACATCTCGTCTAAGCCACCTTCGACCATCGAGTGGGAGTAATCTCCTCTCAGTTTTCACTATCACAAAATAGCGTCCACACATTCATTGTCTGGGCGCTTTTCAATTAATTTCTATTGTCAAACATTAAAAAATCCAAATTCTCTTTGTATTCTCGTTAATAATGAGTAAATTCGCGACTTGTAATATTAATAATGTCTATGAAGAATCTTTTTTCGAAGATAGTTCTTGTGTTAGCCGCTGCTCTGATGCTTCCTGTTTCGGCAGCGATGGCGCAGAACGAGAACCCGAGCAACCTCACCAGCAGTGCCTACACCCGTTATGGTTTCGGCAAGCTCGGAAGCGTCAGCAATGCCTCTACTCGTGCCATGGGCGACATTGGGGTTGTGGCATATTCCAATTCGTTTACCAATCTATATAACCCTGCTTCGCTCACTGCCATCGACACTCTCACTATGCTCGTCGAGGCAGGCTTCAACGGCGAGTGGCAGTTCACATCCGAGAATGGCAAGCATCAGAAGGACTTCAATTCGGGCTTCAATTACCTCTCTTTCCATTTCCCACTTTGGAACAGATTTGCTGGAGCTCTCTCGCTCACTCCATATTCGATGGTAGGCTATTACTATGGTACTACCACCAAGGATCCTATCGACAGCTCTATCAGCACTACCGACACCCTTTCCTACACCAATAACTATCAGGGTACTGGTGGCTTGCAAAAAATCATGGCAAGCATCGGTTGGCGACCTATCAAGGGCAAGAACGATATGCTCAACGTCGGACTTAACATAGCCCTCATCACTGGTTCGGTCAGCCATGCCGGCTCGGTGTCGATCACCAGCGGACAGGCTCACAACACATACATCACCCGTGGCTACAGCGCCAAGGGCTTAGACCTCGGACTCGGCGTTCAGTACCTCCGTCGTCTCAGCATCGACCGCACCCTTCTCTTCGGGGCAACATTCTCGCCTAAGACCCCTATCAAGGTCAGTGCCGACAATATTAAGATAGCCTATCAGGACACTATCTCGGTTCATGAGCGTTTCAACGTGTCTGCCCCTATGAAGTTTGGCATCGGCGCAGCATACCATATCGACCGCAAATTGCAAGTTGGTGCCGAGTATTCGCTCGAAAACTGGTCAAAAGTGGCAGGATTGGACGCTAATATGAAGAAAACCGACGATATTTACAAAAATATCAATAAATTTGCAGTGGGAGTGGAGTATCAGCCCAGCACATTCAATCAGAGTTATTTCAAGACTTGCCGCTATCGTGCTGGTCTCAATTTCAAGAACTCCTATATTGAGACTTTTGGCAGTCAGAGCAACGAATACACCGCCTCGGTGGGTATCGGAATGCCAGTAGGCTTGATGTCGCGTCGTCGCAGTCTTCTCAACCTCTCGGTTGAATACACCCACCTGCAGCCGTCCGACAGCAAGCTAATGAGCGAAGATTATATCAACATCACTCTTGGTGTCACATTCAACGAGATGATGTTCTTCCGCAACCGTCTGAGATAATTTTCAATATTCAATAACATAATACTAAACACAATGAGAACATCTGTAAAATTCCTCTTTGGAGCTGTCCTCGCGCTGGGCACTTCATCAGTATTTGCACAGACTCCCGAACAGTTGGAGATTCAGTGTGCCAACGGTAATACAGTAGGCGAGAACAACTCTCTCTACACCGAGTATGCCAAGCAGAAGAACTGGGGCGATGCCTATGAGTTCTGGAAGGCTCTCTACGATGCTGTTCCTAACTTCAACAAGAACGTCTATGTCTATGGTGTCAACATCCTCAAGGATCGTATCAACAAGGTTAAGGCCGATCCTGCAGCTCGTCAGGCTGCTGTCGATGACCTTATGGCTCTCTACGACAATCGTATGAAGTATTTCCCTTCTCCTGAGATTCTCGGCAAGAAGGCTACCGACTATCTCAACATCATGGGCAAGAATGCAGACAAGGACCTTGCTTTTGGCTGGATTGAACAGAATGTCCTCGAACAGAAGGACGATGCCGATGCTAAGGTGCTCACTCAGTATGTGTCACTCTCTTACGACAAGTACAAGAACGACCCATCTTATAAGGCTACCTACATCGCCAACTACATGAAGGGTACCGAATACCTCGATGGCGCTCTCGATGGCTACCAGCTCCGTCTCGAAGCCGACCGCGACATCTGCGCTGGTGTCAAGACTTCCGACCCTGCTACCAAGGCCAACACTCCAGAGAAGGCTGCCAAGGACACTACTCTTGCCAAGCAATTCATCGACTACACCCGTAAGGCTAAGCTTGGTCTCGTTTCTCAGTTCGCTGGTTCAGGTGCTGCCGACGTAGCAACACTTGTCGAGATTTTCTCTCCTCAGGTCGAAGAGAAGAAGAACGATCAGGTGTTCCTCAATAATGTGTCTAAGCTTCTCGGTCGCTCAAAGGAAGGTCGTGAGACTGATCTCTACACCACTTGTGCCGACTATTCTTACCAGATCTCTCCTTCAATGGAAGCTGCCAAGGGTCTTGCTCAGGCTGCTCTCAAGAAGCAGGACTGGGATCGTGCCATGGACTATTACGAGGAGGCTCTCAAGCTCGCCATTCAGCCTGACGACAAGTGCGAGATCCTGAAGTATCAGGCTGCTATCCACCAATCTCGTGGCCGTAAGTCTGCTGCTCGCGAGGCACTCCGCAAGTCTCTTGCTCTCGATCCTGACCAGGCAGAACCACATGTAATGATTGCCAACCTCTATGCCACTTCGGCTCGCGACTGTGGTCTTGATTCAAACATCGCTGGTCTCGTATTCGTCGCTGCTGTTTCTGAGATGCAACAGGCTGCCGCTCGCGAGACTGACCCAGAGAAGAAGGCTTCTTACAACTCTACCATCGCCAAGTACAAGGCTGCCTACCCAGAGAAGTCAATGCTCTTCATGAAGGGCCTTAATTCAGGTTCTTCAATGACTATCGGAGGTTGGATGGGTGTCACTATCACAGTGCCATAAACCGATTTTAGCAATAAATTTATAATGTGTCAATAGTCAAAGGGTTGGCTATTGACACATTATTTTTTGTCGTTTTTTCAAATTTGCCTCTCAAATCAGAAGATTTTACCATATTGAGTAATTCTATTAAAATTTTGTTATAAATCTGTTCAATTTTTTTTATACCAAAAACACCATAATATCAAAAATAATTACCATCTTTGCACCGCTTATCAACCATAAAAAATTAACATCTATGAAAAAGAAAATTTTTCCTATTGCTGCCATTTCTTGGCTAATGTTGTGTATTAGTGCTTGTCAATCTTCTGAGTCTATTTCTGTGTGTGAGAAAATCCCAGTCGAAGTCAATTTCAGTTCATTTGACATCAAGGTCAATCCAGACGACAATCAGACCAACGCAACTCGTGCGTCTGCCAAGACAGCCAAAGTCAATCGGCTATCATTGAAAATCTTCGATTCGGAAACCGAAGAAATAGCACTTGAGAAAAATCTTGAATTAGATTCTACTGCCCAAGATTTTGAAAAAGTCTTTCTGCTGATCTATCCTGGTGACTATTATTTTGTGGCTGTCGCTCATAAGTCTGGTTCCTCAAATCTCCCTGCTGAAATCACTTCTCCTACCGAGGTGACCATACCGATCAAAGCGATATTGCCAACATATACCAGCGTGCAACAAGCCCAAATCACCGAAAGTGCTTCTTCTTCGGTCTCCATAGATTTCGGCTATCGAGTTACCAGTACCTTCGTCCTGAAATATACCGACCCGACACCAGATGAAGTTGAAGTGTGTGAAATCATCATCAACCCACTTTCTCCTTCATTTGAATCCCATATCCTCGATCCATCGACGGGACTTTTGTCAGAGAAGGAGAAAGTGGCTGTGAAATATACGAAACCGATAATAGACGGCACATTTACCAATATTGACATACCAGTCAACACATATTTGTCAATGGCAGAAGAAACGGTTGACATTCAGATAAACATGAAATCAGCCGATGGAACCATTCTTGCCACGAGGACACTCAGCTCAGTGACCATGAAGCAGCATCACACCACCAGGGCAACAGGCAGATTCTTCTCTGATGCTGCATTCACCTTCGCCGATGAAACAGCCAACCAAGACATATCCGTTAGCTTCTGAACGAAAAACTCGGTTTCCGGTTAGTTGCCAAGACGGCTGGCGGCATCCTTACCTGCGCCTGTACCCTTATATTTGTTAGGAGTGGCGTTGAAGGTATAGCGCAGCGAGATGTTGAGACGCTGGCTGTTGCGGCGTGTAAACTGTTCGATTTCATAGTAGCCGCAGTCGAGCTTGATGCGCTGAGCCGAGTGGTTGAGCACATCGGAGATTGAGGCGCGGAGGCAGAGGGCATCGTTGGGCAACCAGCATTTCTGAACCACGAAGCCAAGGTTGCAAGTGGTGTTGTCGATGCGGGCATTCATCACGTCGCCCTTGCTCAGATAGTTCATGTTGCACTCCATCTGCCAAGACTTCTTGAGTCGCACGGTGTGGCTGAGGTTGAGCACGAAGAGCGGATCGTCGTAGGTGATCTTGCGGCTGCCGCTTGCTTCACGAGGGTCAGCAAGAGTCTGTGAGTACTTGATTGCCTGAATACCAACTGTTCCGTTGAGGCTGTAGCAACCCCATGTAGGGAAGAGGCTGAGGAAGGCACCACGCATGTGGACTGGATTCTCGAGATTGACGTTCTTGAGCAAGATTACACCCTCGTCGTTGTATATGTCTGACCACTGAGAGAGAGCATCATCGGTCTTTGAATACGACAGGTAGAGATTGACCCACTTGTAGTTGATGCTTGCACCGACCTGCTGGATGGTGGTGTTCTTGAGCTTCGGATCACCCTGCTGATAAGAGTAAGGGTTGATGTAGATCATCGACTCGTCGAGCACCTGATAGTTAGGACGCTCGGTCTTGATGCTGTAGTTGAGCGATGCCTGAACCATGCCGAAGCGGTTGGCCCACGAGAAGGTAGGGAAGAAATCGTCGGTGTAGCGCGACATCGAGCCCTTGTCGTCGATGAGGTCGGTGTAGTCGAAGCCTACATGCTCGTAACGGAGACCTGCGCTGAGGCTACCTATCTGTGGCAGCATCATGCCATATTCGGCAAAGAAGGCGATGTTGTTTTCCTGAACTTCCGATTTTGTGCTCGGGATGTTGACACCATCGATATGATAGCTTGAGTTGCGGGTCACGAACGAATTTTCAGAACCGAAGCTGAGCATACCTTTCCAGATTGGATAGCTGAGCACGAGCTTGGTAGCAATCATGTGGCTCGAACCAGGGTTGACCGAACTCAAGTTGCTTGTCACACCATCGGTCACGTCCTTGATGGATGTGCGGTCGGTGTTCTTGCGAGTCAGGAAATCAACATTGAGGTCGATGCCGAGGTTGCCCACCTTGCCATTGTAATATGCGTTGCCTGACCAGTTGAAAGGTATGGATGAAGTCGCACGCTGAGAGTTATTGCTCAGAGCCTTCTCAACAAGGCTGTTGTCCGACATTCGGGTCTTGGTCATCTCTGTTGTCTGCCAGAGGTCGGTGTGTGGGTCGAACATGTCGTTGCGCTCGATGCGCATACCTACAGAGTGGTTTTCGGCAATCTGCCAGTTGAAGCCGATGTTGGCATTCAAGCCATCGCCCTTCCATTCGGAGTCAAGTTTCATCATCTGGGTGATGTTCATCAATTCGCCTTTCTGCTTGAAGTAGCTCCATTGATTAGGAGAGGCCTCGTTGACATTGCTCCATTGCCAGTAGTTGACCATTCCGAACACATCGACATTGTTGTGGCGATAGCGCAGGTTGAGCGTAGCGCTTGGGTCGTAGTTGCCGTAAAGCAGGTCGTTGTCGCTCACGAGCGAAAGGTCGTAGCCGAAGCCGTTGCCCTTGCGCTTGATGGTCTTGATGCGCACCACCGACGATACTGTGGCGTCATACTGAGCGCCAGGGTTGGTGATGACCTCTACCTCCTTGATCTCCTCGCTGCGCAGGCGCTTCAGCTCGTCGGGGTCGGTCATCTTGCGTCCGTTGATATATACCACTGGAGTGCCTTTGCCCAATACCTCAAGGTCGTCGCCCTTCTTGGTCATGCCTGGCACCTTCGAGAGCATATCCTTGGCAGTACCCGACTTTTCGAGCACCGTGCCCTTGACCGTTGTCACCATCGAGTTGCCAGTGAGCTTTGTCTTTGGCAACATGCTGCTGACCGTGATCTCGCTGAGCATCTTTGCATCTTCCTTCATCACGATCTTGCCAGTGAAGTCGCTCATATTGATATATTGAGTCTCGTAGCCTATGCTCGATACCTTCAGCACACCGCTGTTGACAGTGGTGGTGATGCAGAAATTGCCATCGAGGTCGCTTGTTGCGCCCTGCACGAAAGTAGAGTCAGGAAGAGACATCAGTACCACATTGGCACAGTCGAACGGTTTGCCATTGACATCGACAATCGAGCCTTTTACATCAGGCTGTTTTGCTCCTAACGCTGCAACATTCATCATTGCTGCAGCACAAATCATCATAATAGTTTTCATTGTTTTTGTTTGTAAAAAATATAGTATAAAAAAGTCTGTTGACTGTTTGCAATATTCTGCGATTGACACTGCAAAATTGATGTAAAAAACTAAAAAATGCAAGAGTTTTGTTATGAAAATGCAAAAAATGTGACGAATGGTCAAAAAATGTGACGAATGGTCAAAAACTGTGACGAATGGAAAACTGTCTGTGACGAAAATTTAGAAAATGTGACGGAAGGAGTTAGTCTGCCACATTGTTTCAGGCATTCAGGATTTCGACCAGCTTGTCGTAATTGAAGCCGATATAGCCGTCGAGCACATGGTTGCATTTGTCTTTGATAGATTCGGCGCTGTTGACCGTCGAGAGCCCGATGGTAAAGATGCCCGACGACATTCCTGCCTGCAAGCCATTATATGCATCTTCAAACACCACACACTCGTCGATGCTGCAGCCAAAGACCTTTGCACCCTGAAGGTAGCAGTCGGGTGCGGGCTTCGATGCTGTGAAGTCTTCGGCAGTGAGCACACGGTCGAAAAGGTCATAGAAATTGGGAATTGCCTTTGCGACGCACGACATCTTGTTCTGGTCGGACGATGTCACTATGGCACATTTTACTCCATGACGTTTCAGGTCGTCTATGAAGTCGAGAGCACCGGGGTAGAACTCATACTTCATGTGCGACTCTCCTTCGTCGAGCATCTGCCTGACCTGCTTCTGGACATCGGGATCGGGGAAATATCGGTCAAGAATCTGTACGAGCGTTGTTCCCTTGATCAGATATTCCAAACCTGGTATGTCGGGACGGAGACACCGTGCAATGTTTCCCCAGATCACTGTATATTGATGTTCGGTGTCGATGAGAGTGCCATCGAGGTCGAAGAGAGCAGCTTTAAGATTCTTCATACAAATAGGTGTGAGATAATACTGAATGAGTTTGCAAAGATAGTGTATTTGGCGAATTTTTCCAATAACTATCGCCTAAATTTTGTCATTGTCATTCATTTTGCATATCTTTGTCATCCAGAATAGAAATATTGATAATATGGCAGAACATCTTACAGTAGCTCAAGGCACGAAGAGCGAGAAATACGAGACTTTATTTACGCAGATCAAGTCGCTGGTAGAGTCGGAAACCGATCTTATCGCCAATATGGCCAATGTGGCATCGATGATACACGAGACATTTGGATTCTGGTGGACAGGCTTCTATCGTGTGGTCGATGACATGCTTGTGCTTGGTCCTTTCCAAGGCCCTCTGGCATGTACTCGCATACGTTACGGCAAAGGCGTGTGTGGCACAGCATGGCGCGAGGCAAAGACTCAGATTGTACCCGATGTCGAGCAGTTCCCGGGTCACATTGCCTGTTCTTCTGTCTCAAGAAGCGAGATTGTGGTGCCCATCATAGGCAGAGGTAAGGTAACGGCGGTGATGGATATCGACAGTGCCCAGCTCAACACATTCGACCAGACCGATGCCGTGTGGCT
>JAEDEY010000088.1 GCA_016293065.1 Bacteroidales bacterium | reverse complement strand
CCGTGTGCGCATTCCGTGTGCGCATTCCGTGTGCGCGAGGTTTACTTCGAGCACACGGAACGCCACTTCCATCAAATTACAGAAACGCGTATTTGAGAATAAACAATACGGCAAGGATGATCATGCCTGCATTGAGGTCCTTAACCTTTCCACTCAGGACATGAATGAGAACCCATGAGATGAGACCCATGAGGATGCCATCGCTGATTGAATATGTGAGTGGCATGAAGGCGATGCAGACAAAGCATGGAATGGCTGTAATATAATCCTGGAAATTGATCTTGCGGATGTCGTGCATCATCATCACGCCCACCAATATCAATGCAGGAGCTGTGGCCTGTGTAGGAATAGAGAGGAACAATGGTGCGAGGAACAGGGCAAGTACGAAGCAAATGGCCGTTGTAAAAGAGGTAAGGCCACTTCGACCGCCAACATTGACGCCCGAAGCGCTCTCAACGTAGGTGGAGACGGTCGATGTTCCAAGTATGGCTCCAACAGTGGTCCCAACGGCATCGGCCATGAATGCCTGCTTGAGACGAGGGATATTGCCCTGGTCATCGACCATGCCTGCACGGTTGCTGACACCAATGAGAGTACCAATAGTATCGAACATGTCGAAAAAAAGTAAAGTGAGCACGCATACCAGCATGTCGATGCTTAAAAGGCTTGTCCACTCAAACTGGCAGAAGATAGGCGAAAGACTTGGTGGCACATCGACTACCGATGATAAATGGGTTATGCCTAAAGGAATGCCGACAAGGGTTGTGACGATGATGCCGATGAGCAGGGCTCCTGTTACATTGCGCACCAGAAGAACCGCACTGAGCAGAATGCCAAAGCACGCCAATAGTACAGCCGGATCGTGAAGATTGCCAAGAGAGACAAGCGTCGAGGCATTGTCGGTGACTATACCTGCATTCTTGAGTCCAATGAAGGCTATGAAAAGGCCAATACCAGGAGAAATGGAGCGACGCAGGAGCAATGGCATACAATCGACAATCTTTTGGCGCAAACCTGTAAGAGTCAAGAGGATGAAGATCAGTCCCTCGATAAGGACTGCTGTCAGTGCGAACTGCCATGTGTAGCCCATTATGAGCACAATGGTGTAAGCAAAGAAGGCATTCAGTCCCATGCCTGGTGCCAAAGAGAATGGCAGCTTGGCATAGATGGCCATCACAAGTGTGGCAACAATCGATGAAACTACTGTTGCGGTGAAGACTGCCCCACTGTCCATGCCTGCATCGCCAAGAATACTTGGATTGACAGCGAGGATATAAGCCATTGTGAGGAAAGTGGTGATTCCTCCAATGATCTCCTTCTGGAGAGTCATGGTTCGTTGGTCGTATCCGAATAATTTCTGCAACATGGTATCAACCTTTTTTGATTATCAATGATTAGAATACGTACTTAACGCCCAAAGTTGGGTTGACATAGAATGTCTTGTCAGTTTCACACTCAGGAATGATGAAGTTGTTGCTAATCTCAACCTCTCCACCGAGCGAAAAGTGGCTGTTGACATTATACCAGAGCTGTGGCTCAGAAATGATTTGGAGCTGACCATGATGGTTGGCAGTCTCAGCACGCCAGAAATCGATGAATCCAGAGAATGTACCCTTGCCTCCAGCGAAGTTGATGCCCCATACACCTGTGATCTGGAATGAAGCATAGGCATCGCCACCTGCTCCCTTGAAGAACTGCTTGTACATAGCCTGAACAGACCAAGTCTTTGAGTAGTCGGCATTATGACCATTGAGGGCAGGACCTACAAGGGCTGCATTCTGGAAACGAGTACCACCAGCAGGCTTGAAGGTAGTCATACCACCATCATACTCGACATGTGCAGCAAGTGAGAGATTGTCACTGAGGTTCTTGACAGTGAACTCACGAGAGATCTCAGTATATGCGCCCTTCATTCCATCATGATACATATCGAGATCGATGAACCAGAACCAAGAACCGAGCTTGTCGGCCTTGAACTGTTCAAATGTCAATGTAACACGCTGTCGAGTGGCTTCTTCGTCAGAATAGATAGCACGACCGAAGTCATAGTGAACCTGAAGATTCTGTGCATTTGCAACAAAAGTAGCAACAAGCATAATGCTCAAGAAAAAGATTTTTTTCATACCTAAATAATTGATAAAAGTTATTTATTATTGTGATTGTTTATAAATTGCTTTTTTTCTCTTTACCATTGAAGCTCTTGACCTTCATGCCAAGCTTTTCTGGAAGAACGGCATTTAGTACTATGCCGACAATGGCAGCAATGGCAAGACCAGAAAGATGGATACTGCCAATGGCAACACTATCGCCTGCGCCATACTTCACACCTATGGCGAGCACAAGGATAAGTGCAGCCACAAAGACATTTCGCGAATTAGAGAAATCGACTGCCGACTCGACCAGATTGCGAACACCCACTGCCGAAATCATTCCATAAAGGATAAGGCTCACGCCACCGATTGTGGCTGCAGGCATAAGACCGATAAGACAAGCGAACTTAGGACAGAAACTGAGCGCGATGCTCAGACAAGCGGCAAGACGTATGACAGCCGGATCATAGACCTTGGTGAGATTCAGCACACCAGTGTTCTCGCCGTATGTAGTATTGGCAGGAGCGCCAAAAAGACTTGCCAAAGAAGTAGCCAAGCCATCGCCAATCAAAGTGCGATGCAATCCAGGCTTATCGAGGAAATCCTTGCCTACTGTCGAGGAAATGGCACACATATCGCCGATATGCTCCATAATAGTGGCAAAGGCAATTGGCACAATGGCGATGATGCTGCTCACCAAAAGCGTGGAGTCAAGATTGTCAAAAACGGCAAGGACGCTGGTCTCGCGACTGAATGGCAAGCCAAACCATGCTGCCTCCGACACATTGCTGAAATCTACTTCGCCCAAAGCAGCTGCCAAGGTATATGAGACGACTACGCCAAGCAGAATCGGAATTATCTTGATGAGACCTCTGCCCCAGATGCTGCTGATGATCACTCCGATGATAGCGACAATAGCAAGCAGCCAGTTGCTCGTACAGTTGCTGATGGCTGAGCCTGAGAGCGTGAGACCGATGGCAATGACCATAGGACCTGTCACCACAGGAGGAAAGAACCTAAGTACTTTCTTCGAGCCAAACCACTTGATCAATGCAGCCATGATGAAATAACACAGTCCGGCGCAGCACACGCCCAGACAAGCATATCCTAAGGCAAGAGTCTCGCTCATGCCAAGGTCAACGCCCATCTGCTTGACCGACAGATAACCTCCGATGAAGGCAAAACTTGAACCTAAGAAAGCAGGAACAATGCCTTTGGAAACTGCATGAAAAACTAATGTTCCCAAACCAGCAAAAAGCAGAGTCGTGGAAACAGGAAGACCTGTCAATGCAGGAACAAGAATCGTTGCTCCAAACATTGCAAACAAATGTTGAACACCAAGAATAGCGAACTTTCCATAGCCCAGTTGACGGGCATCGTTGATTCCCTGTTGAGTTTTGATTTCCATCTTCAATAAATATTTATCCGGCTTTAGACAAAATAGATTTTTGATGCTGCAAAATTAACATTTATTTTAATTTCTTATCAACTTATAAGCAAAATTGTTGAAAATATGTGGCAAATATACTATTATTTCTCATTATTTATACTCCCAACATACAAAATGACATTATAGCAACGTGTTTCTTGTGGCTCTATGCTTGAATTATCTGCTAAAGCATTGTGCACGATGAAATAATATATTTTGCAATATACAGTTTGCAATTCATCAATTCTTCACTTATCTACTATTTCTATTGATGTTAGAATTTGGAATTATCATTCTTTGTTTAATAACTTTGCAAAAAGTTACACTACTCTATATTCAATATCATGGTCAAAAAGACATACACAATTAAGCAAGAACTTGTAGCTCGATTTGCCAATGCTCTTGCAAATCCTGCCCGTATCGCGATATGCGATTTTTTAGGCAAGCAAAAGTCTTGTTACTTTGGAGATGTTGAGAAGGTCATTCCTCTATCCAAAGCAACAGTATCTCAGCATCTTACCGTGCTGAAAGAGGCAGGACTCGTGGACGGGGAATCCCACCCGCCACGCGTACTTTATTCCATCAACAAAGAGAACTGGAATCTTGCCCGTAATGTTCTTTATATGTTTATGGAATCATGTGTTGATGACCCAAAAGGAAGTGACAATCAGGACAGTGTGGGCGACTCCTTGGACGAACCTGTCATTCAACAATAAGTAGTGGATTAATGCTTGGCTATATTCTTAACTATTGATTCTGCCTCTGAATAAGTCTTTTTGAAAGGACCCTTGTCTTGTAGTTTCAATGTAGAGACTGCAGCTGCAAAACGTCCAGCCTCCCCGACCGATGCGTTTTGTGCTCTCTTGAAAATATAAGCCATAGTATAAGTATCGCCGCATCCAGTGGCATCAACGAGGGGCAACGGCGAGTATGCAGGAATGTCATAGAACCGTTGGCTCTCTGCTTCGTATATCAGCGAGCCAAAGCTGCCAAAGGTAAGCAACACCTCTTTCACTCCCCAGCTCGCCAGTATGAGTGCCGACTGGCGCGGGTCATCGCTTCCTGTGAGCACCGACATCTCATATTCATTGACTTTCAGCACATCCACATATCTCAGCGTTTCTCGCTTATTGACCCAATCGACCGCAAACACATGGCGGTCGCGCACCTCACGCAAGAAACCCTGTGCATCGAGCACCATCACTCCCTTCTCAGACAGTTGTCTGATCACATCTATCGGAAAATCGTCGGCAAGCAGACTGCCCACAACAATATACCGAGCCTCGACATCGGCAAGGTCTGCCATCGTAAACGGGTCGGCTACCGATAGGACTCGCTGTTCCCTACGGTTCATGTCACCCGAATACCTGTTCTCGAAAAAGTGACGCCTGCCCTCCTTGGTCACCAATTGGTACGACAGGCTTATTCCCGAAGACTCGATAAGCTTATTGATGCCCATCGTGAAATAATATGCAGTGCCTCCAGGCGCAAAATAGTCGAGCGCCGGAGTAATGATGTGGTCTTGTGTTATATGTCCTATGCAACAAATATCAGTCATTTGAGTGCAAAGTTACTTTTTTCTATCCAATTTGGCAAATTTTGTTGAAAGAATAACATTTTTTAATTACCTTTGTCGCCATGAAGGTAGCAATAATAGGAGCAGGAGCAGCTGGATGTTTCTGTGCCATCATTCTCAAGAGAAAATATCCAGAAACGGTTGTCGAAGTGTTCGAAGCTGGCACTCGTGCGCTTGCCAAGGTTGCCATAACCGGTGGTGGCCGATGCAACCTTACCAATTCGTTTCAGGGCATACGCAATCTTGCCGAGGCTTATCCGCGAGGTGACAAGCTGATGAAACGCATGTTTGGAATCTTCGACCATAATGCCACAATGCGTTGGTTTGAGGGCGAAGGGGTGCGACTGGTCACACAAGCCGACCACTGTGTCTTCCCTGCCTCACAGGATGCGATGCAGATAGTCAACACCCTGATACGCGGCATGGAACGATGTGGAGTCATGCTGCACACTCGCCACAAAGCCATGCGTCTCTCTCCCATCGAGGGTGAGGCAATGCGCTATGAGATTGCCTTCATGGTCGATGGCAAACGGGAAGCAGTGCGCGACTTCGACAAGGTGGTGGTCACTACCGGAGGCAGCCCCAAACGCAGCGGACTCGGCTTCCTCGATGCTCTTGGCCTTGAGATTGCCGACCCCATACCTTCTCTCTTCACCTTCAACATCAACGACCCTGTCACCTCGCTCATGGGTGCTGTGGTCGAAGGGGCTTCGGTGAGGTTAGGTGGCACAAAGTTCAGAAGCTCAGGTCCGCTACTCATCACCCATTGGGGAATGAGCGGTCCTGCCATCCTCAAGCTCTCGTCGTATGCAGCACGCTATCTTGCCGACAACGGCTATCGAGCCACCCTGCTGGTCAACTGGCTCGGCGAAGGGCATAACGAACAGACAGCACAGGAACTCGTGAACAGCCTGATTGAGCGAAACCGACATAAACAGGTATCGTCGGTTCACCCAGAGGTGTTAACCTCGCGAATGTGGGACTATATCATTGGCAAATGCAAAATCCCTACTGACCGACGATTGAGCGAACTGAGCAAGAAGCACATCAACGTGCTCTGTGCGACATTGACCAACGACACATACAAGATAGAAGGACAGAGCCGCTTCAAGGACGAGTTTGTGACATGTGGCGGAGTGGCACTATCGAACATCAACCAGAACACGCTCGAAGCAAAAAAATATCCAGGACTCTTCTTTGCCGGAGAAGTCCTGGATGTAGATGCCATAACCGGAGGCTTCAATCTGCAAGCCGCCTGGTCGATGGGTTATGTCAGCGCCAATTGATGTCGCCCGAACCACGCTCATTCGAATCGCCACGGTTGTACTGACCAACCACCGTGATGTCGCCTGAACCCTGGAGAGAGGCATTGACCTTGTCGCACTTTGAGCAAACTACCTCGATGTCGCCCGAGCCATAGAGATTGAGGCTGGTGACACGCACGTTGTTCTGCTTGATCTTCACGTCGCCCGAACCCTGGAGCTGCACATTGGATGTGATGCTCTCTACCCGGTCGATCTCGACATCGCCTGAACCGACGAGGGTGACGTTGATGGCATCGCAAACGATATCGTCGAAGTCAATGTCGCCTGAACCACGGAGACCGAGATCGAGCTTGTCGGTATCGATTCTGCCCTTGCCGTTAAAGTCGCCCGAGCCTGTGAGCTGAACGTCGATGAGATCAGGTGAAGTGACATAGATCACAACCTCGATTGTCTCGTTCTTGAGGGCATTCCACAAACCCGCAAAGCCTTCGCCATTGTTGAACGAACTGTTGCGCGACACCGTCAGGGTCTTGCCATCCTGATTGACCACAACAGCATCGACCATCTCCTTGATGCCATGGATGCGCACGCTCGGCTTGTCGCCCTGGGTAAATATGATCTTGTCGCTACCCTTGAGGACTATCTTGTTGAAATACTCGACAGGCACATTCTTGTCGATGACAGACACCTTCTTGTCGTCGGCAGCAAATACCGATGCGACAGCAATCATCATAATTGCCAATACACTAAAAATCTTTTTCATAAATGTTGTTCTCCTAAACTTTAAATATTAATAATTGTTGCTAAATTTATTTTCTAAACAAGTCTTCAATCGTAAATCAGCTTCTTTCCGCCGAAGATTACTAATGCAAACAAGCCAATGGCTATGGTAGCCAAGCCATACCACCACTGGATGTCAAACAGGTGAAGAGGCATATTGTGAATATAGACCTCTATATCGACCATGAGCTTGCCCAGAACGTCGGTGTACCAGCAGAAAGCCACCAACGCCACGGCGAAGATGACATTCCACATCCAGTTCAAGCGTTGCGCCCTTTGCTCCTGAAGCGGGAGACTCAGCATGACACGTTCGGTGAATCCGTTGTCGGCAATCTCGACCTTGTTGGCGAGAAGGAACTTATCTACACTATTTTCATTCATAACCATTTTGTTTTAAGTACTCTGCCAGTTTCTGCTTGCCACGGGCAATGTGGCTTCTGACAGTACTGGCATTCAGTTCTGTAATTCCTGCGATAGCATCGGTCTTCATTCCCTCGATGACCTGGAGCGTGATGCACGTCCTCTCGATAGGCTTGAGCTGCTTCATGGCATTGAGCATATCCATGCGCAGCCCTACATCGCGAGCTTCCTTGCCATATTGGTAGGCTTCCTCATAGTCATCTGTATCGTGTCGTGACCTGAAATAATCGGCCCATGTCCTGAAAGCTATGGCGAAGAGCCAAGTCTTGAACGATGACCTGCCACCAAACTTGTCTATGTTTGTCCAGGCCTTGATAAACGTGTCTTGTGCAAGATCATCGCTCAACATTGAGTCTCCCAATGAGAGGTGAAGAAATAGACGCCTGACCGATTCCTGATATTCGCGTACCAGACTATCGAAAGCCTTGCGGTCGCCGAACAGAGAAACCCTCGCAGACAGCGTTATTTCATTCAGGCTTCTCATCTTGGGTAGTTGTCACATCGGTCGTTGTTTCAGTTGTTGTTTC
>JAEDEY010000014.1 GCA_016293065.1 Bacteroidales bacterium | reverse complement strand
AAAACATTATGGCGAACTACGGAACAATACTTGTGGTCGATGACAATACATCGGTCTTTACGACACTGGAGATATGTCTTGATGGCGTGTTTGACAGGTTTCTCACCCTCACCGATCCAAAGAATATCCTGCTGACGCTCGAGCAGGAGGAGGTCGATGTGATATTGCTCGATATGAACTTCTCGCTCGGTGTGAACAATGGACAGGAGGGATTGCTGTGGGTGCATGCCATACATCGTCGTCATCCCGATGTTCCTATCGTGCTGATGACTGCCTATGCCGATGTGAAGTTGGCAGTGAAGGGTCTGAAGAGCGGTGCTGTCGATTTCATCACCAAGCCGTGGGACAACCACGAGCTGATACGAGTGCTGAAAGATGCCATCGACAGTAATACCGAGGTCTTGCCATTGGAAAAGATGGAGGAGGAGCATGTGCGCAAGGTCGTTGACAAGTGCCATGGCAACATCAGCAAGGCGGCTGAGCTCCTCGAAATCTCACGTCAGCGACTGTATAAAAAACTGAAGAAATGATGATCGTAGCAATAATCTCTGCCATAGCCTGCCTTGCTCTGATAGTGGGTCTATTCTGCCATCACCAGAACCGCTTGAAGTTCAGGGCGCACATGATGCGCGAAGCAGTGCGCAACCACGATTTCACTTTCTATCTCTCGCTCAATGGACTGTTCTATGGCGAGAAGGCAATGCAGGAAGCACTCAACGACCTTGGACAGGAAATCAGCAGGCTGATAGCACAGAACGAAGTGGAGTCGTGGCAGAGGCTCACGCGCGTGCTCACCCACGAGATAATGAATGTGACGACACCTATCCGCAGCATCAGTCAGGCTTATCTCGAACATCCTAAAGTGCAGGGTACATCGCTTGAGAAAGGCATTGTGGCAATCAACGAGGCGAGCAATCACCTCGTGTCGTTTGTCGATAGCTATCGAAAGCTGACACAGTTGCAGGATCCCGTAATGGCAGATATGGACCTATGCGAGGTAGTCAATAGCGTGACGTCGATGTATCCTGCAATCTCGTTCAGGGTAAATATCCCGGCTTCCACTGTATTGTGTGCCGATGAGTCGTTGCTTCGTCAGGTGTTTGTCAATACCATCAAGAATGCCCTTGAGGCTGGAGCACATTCCATTGCCTTTGATTGGCACGACTCGCGCCTGCATATCAGCAACGACGGACAGCCCATCCCGCCAGAAGTGCGTCGCGACATCTTCATTCCTTTCTATACCACCAAGACATCAGGCTCGGGCATCGGCCTCTCCTTGTCGCGTCAGATCATGACCACCCACGGCGGCTCGCTCACTTTGGCCGACAAGGCTGAGCGAGGCTATCACACGACCTTCATATTCGACTTCGGACTCGGCAATGGCAAATGATAAAGTTATAGGTATTTGTCGAACAAAGGAAGAGCCTTGACGAAGAGTTGTTCTGCTTTCTGAAGGCTGCCCTGGAACTCGCCACCGCTGGCGTTCTTGTGTCCGCCACCGTTGAAGAACTTCTCGGCAATGATGTTGACGGGATAGTCGCCTTTCGAACGCAACGACACCTTGATGAAGTTCTTCTCTTCGCGGAAGAAGGCTACAACCTTGATACCCTTGATGTCGAGAGGTGCATTGACAAAGCCTTCAGAGTCGCCCTTCTGATGGTTGAATCGCTTGAGCTCAGGCTTGGAGAGGCTTATGAATGCGGCCTGATGTTCTGGTATGATTACCATCTTGTGATAGAGGCAATAGCCCTTCAGACGGACACGACGTTCAAGTTCGAGCGCGAACTGGCGGTGCAGCTCCTCTTTCGCAAAGCCCGTCTCAAGCAGACGTGCCACGATGAGATAGACATCCTTGCGCTCAGAGTTGAAGACAAACTGGCCAGTGTCGGTCATCATGCCACAATAGAGAGGTTCTGCAATCTCGCGTGTCACGAGGTTGTCGTCGCCAAGTTCGAGTATGAGGCGATATTCCACCTCGCAAGCAGCACTGAGCGATGGCTCAGAGACAACGACCGAGAACTCTTCGACTACAGGGTCGAGGTGATGGTCGATGAGGAGACGTGGAGCCTGACTCTTGCGAATCTCGTCGGCAAGGTCGCCCAGACGATAGAGGGCATTGTAGTCGAGACACACGATGGCTTCTGCCTCGCTGATGGCATTGACAGCAGCATCGTGCTGACATTTTTCGGGTTCCTGATTGTTCCGCTCAAACACAAGACAGTCATCGATGCCTTTGATGAAACTGAGGTTGTATCCTGGTCGGTCGTTGAAGACAAGGGTCGCCTGTTTACCCTTAGAACGAAGATAGCGACACATAGCTACAGTCGAACCAACAGCATCGCCATCGGGAGACATGTGGGTAGTTACGACAAAACAGTTGTGAGAATCAATGAACTCCTTTACTTGACCTAATAGTTCTGGAGAGAATATTCTTGAAATGTTTTCCTGTATAGACATATTTTTAATGGAGTTTGTGGAAATTAACAAAAAACGTACCAAGGCAAGCTTGATACGTTGGTGGTAGCGCCTACGGGACTCGAACCCGTGTACCCGGCGTGAGAGGCCGGTATCCTAACCGCTAGATGAAAGCGCCAATTGCGGAAATATCTCTATTTGCCGATTTGCGGGTGCAAAGATAAAGCTATTTTTTGATATTTCCAAATTTTGGTCGAAAAAATTAGCTTTTTCCCCGAATATTTCTTACTTTGTAATGATTTCATCATCACACTCCTCGTCAAGGCGTCCTTCCCAAAGATACTTGCGAGTCTCTTTCACCAATACTCCGCTAAGGCAAATGAGACTGATGAGGTTGGGGATAGCCATGAGTGCATTGGCGAAATCACCGAATGCCCAGACGACCTGTACGGTCCATACTGCTCCGCCGAAAGTGACTAAGATAAAAAGGGTGCGGAAGAACAGGCGGCCAGCACGGTAGTGAGAGCCACAGAGATATTCGAGAGCCTTCTCGCCATAATAGCTCCAACCCAAGATGGTGCTGAAAGCGAAGGTGAAGATGGCGATAGAGAGCATGACCGACCCGAGGTTGAGACCACCGATCGACAAAGGAATCTGAGAGAAGGCGTGTTTGGTCAGTTCGGCTCCAGACGTAGAGTCGATTCCATTTGGCGAAAGGATAGTAGATACCAGAACCAAACCTGTCATCGCGCAGATGATGACGGTATCCCAAAAGACCGAGGTAGAACTTACCAATGCCTGACGCACGGGATTTTTTGTTCGGGCAGCAGCGGCTACGATAGGTGCCGAACCCAGTCCTGCCTCGTTGGAGAAGAGTCCACGGGCAATACCATAGCGCATGGCGAGCATGATGGTCGAACCCACGAATCCGCCGGTGGCAGCCTGTTCTGAGAAGGCAGATGTCACGATGACCTTGAGAGCCGGCAGTATATAGTCGGCATTGATGCATAGCACGACAATACAGCCAATGATATAGAACAAAGCCATGAAAGGCACTAATGTTTCACAGACCTTGGCAATACCCTTGACTCCGAAGATCACCACAAGTGCAAGCATCAGGGCGAGGAGACCGCCCACAACAATAGGGTCGAAGCCATATTCAGACATCGCTACCGAGATAGCGTTGCTCTGTGTGACACAGCCAATGCCGAAGGAAGCGATGAATGTGAAGACCGCAAAAGCCACGGCAAGCCATTTGCAACGCATACCTCGTTCGATGGCATACATCGGGCCGCCTCGCATCTGTCCGTCCTTGAGCCTGACTCTGTACTTGACAGCTAAGAGTCCCTCAGAATACTTGGTGGCAATGCCCAAGATACCTGTAAACCAGCACCAGAAGACAGCACCGGGACCGCCCATGGTCACAGCGGTGGCGACACCGATGATGTTGCCTGTGCCGATGGTGGCAGCCAAGCCTGTAGCCAACGCGCTGAATTGACTCACGTCGCCATCAGCACCCTTGTCGCGTTGCACGCTGATGCGAATGGCCTTAATCATGTGGCGCTGAGGGAACTTCAGACGGATCGTCAGGAACAGATGAGTGCCAACAAGCAGCACTATCATGGGCCAACCCCATAGGTAGCCATTGATAAAAGAAAGAAAATCGTACATAACCAACACAATTCTTTTGGCAAAGATAGGGTTTTAGTATGAAAAATGCAACGTTTTGGAAGATAATTACTATATTTGCACGCAAATTATCAGAATTAGGAATGAAAACAAAAACTCTACTTGTTATACTTGGGCCGACAGGAGTAGGCAAGACAGAACTGTCGCTGCAGATTGCCGAGCGCTTCGGCAGTCCGATAATAAGTGCCGACTCGCGTCAGATCTACCGCGATATTCCTATCTGTACGGCAGCTGCCACTCCAGAGCAGCAGTCGCGTGTGAGGCATTATTTTGTCGGAACCCATGCCCTTGACCAAAAGTTCAGTGCGGCTCAGTTTGAGATTGAGACGATGGTGCTGTTAGAGCACCTCTTTACCGAACTCGACACAGTAGTGATGACTGGAGGCTCGATGATGTATATCGATGCTGTGGTCAAGGGCATTGACGATATGCCTGATGTCGATCCATACGTACGTGCGAGTGTGCGCGAACAATATAATAATGATGGACTTGAGCCATTGTTGGCTCAGTTGCGGCTGCTTGACCCCGATTATTATGCCCGTGTTGATAAGCGCAACACACAGAGAGTGATACATGGAGTGGAGATGTGTCTCTCAACCGGTAGGCCGTTCAGTTCTTTCCACACAGGCGAAAGGAAAGAACGTCCGTTCCGTATCGTGCAAGTCGGCTTGCAACGCGACAGGCAGGAACTGTATCAGCGCATCGACCAGCGTGTGCAGCAGATGCTAGACGACGGATTGGAAGCCGAGGCACGACGAGTGTTGCCGATGCGGCATCTGAATTCGCTCAATACTGTTGGGATGAAGGAGATGTTCTTGTATTTCGATGGCATATATACCCTTGGACAAGCACAGGAACGCATCTGTCACAACACTCATATCTATAGCAAGAAACAGATGACATGGTTCAGGCGCGATAAGGAGATCCAATGGTTTCACCCGTTGCAGACAGAAGAAATCATGGATTTTGTTGGCAAAATGTAAGTAAAGTCCCAAAAAATATGTTATAAAACATGTTTTTGCTTGAAAAAAGTCAAAAAAACCACTTCTTTTTATGATTTGTCGCACTTTACTTGCAGATTCACTTTTTTTGCCATAACTTTGCCGTACCTTAAAATACATAACCATAACACAATACCTTAAAATAACGTAACAAAAGTAGTTTCTTTATTTGCCTTAAATCTAATACCAAGAGAAACAGGAAATAAAAAGATACATTTTCATTTTCAAAAAAAGCTTAGCCGTGTTGGCCAAGCTTTTTTTTATTGTCGTTGTGTATTATCTTTCATTTTATATTCTCTTCCGCAAGGTAGCGCATGATGCCTGTCCGCACTGAATCGAGTCCAAAAAGCTGTGCTTCGACTTCGCGTATTGGAATCCAGCGCAACCCAGAGATGTCGTCCATGCTCTTGATCTGGGTTCTGCTGTCGATGCGACATTCGAAGAACAGGTCGATGGTGTGGCAGACAATGCCCGAATAAGGATATTGGTTGGGCTGGGAGAACAGGTATCGCAGCTGAGATTCTGAGACCTTGATTCCCGACTCTTCCTCGATCTCGCGTATCATGGCTTGTTCGGCTGTCTCACCGAGGTCCATGAATCCTCCCACAAGGTCGTAAGTGCCTTTGGCTGGCTCATTGACACGTGTTCCTACCAGAAGCTCGTCCTTCTCATTGACGATGACAGCCACAGTCGCTCCTCGGGGGTTAGTATAGAGCGTGAACCCGCAGTCCTTGCAGCGGCGTGCGTTCCACGAGTGTTCCTCGAAATTGTGAGATCCACAAAGAGGACAGAAAAGAAAACGGTATAGTGGGTTGGTGGTTTCCAAAGAACAATAGATGATTAAAAGTTAGGGAATCGAGAATCTCCGGCAGGCACTATTGCCACACATTCCATCTCGATGAGCCATCCTGGACGGCATACGGGAGCATGGACGAAGACTTTCGGCTTATTGGGGAAACGCTTGTTGTAGAGAGACTTGACAGTGGCATAGTCGGCAACATCGCGCAGATATACAATCATATATGCGACGTCGTCGAATGTGGCATTGCCCTCTTTCAGAAGCATCTCGACATTCTCCCACATTCGGAGAGCCTGCTTGGTGACATTGCCCTCGTGCAGGATCTGCCCTTTGTTGTCGATGCTTGCCGTGCCGCTGATCCAGACATGTGCACGGTCGCCATAAGTCACTTTTGTGCCTCGTTCGAAAGTCACGCCATACTCGTAGGTCGGATTGAGGTGGGAGAGAGCCTGAAGATACTTGATCTGTTCGTCTTTCAGCCCTTTGACGGTCACAGCCTCAAACTGCACCTTCGCCTGACCCTTGGCTGGCGATCCGTCGATACCTGTGCTAGAGATATAATGAGTCTGTGGAGTCAGTCCGATGTGGTCGAAATGCTCCTTGCGCCCCTTGACGAGACCTGCATAGTTGCTATCGACATCGCGCACGAAGAACCATGTGCGGATGCAGTTGCCTGCAAGATTGGCATCGTGTTGCTTGAGAATATCCTCGTATTCAAACAGAAGCTTGTGTGTCTGCAGGTAGCTGTCACCTTCCTCGGTCATCATGTCGGTGGTCCAGAGATGAGTGTAGCCGTTGCTTTCAACAATAGTCGTGTTGCCCTCTCTCTTAACCGATGTGCCGATAGTGAAATATGTGAGCAGAGCAACCTTGCTGCCGTCGAGGGGTTCCTGTTTGATGTGAGAGACAGCCGTGACGGCATTGGCATACTTCTCGGTAGCCTTCACCTGGTTGGCAATGTCGCTCAGGAGATAACGCTCGAAGACGATCGACACCTTGTCGCCGAGGCTGTCAGCAAACAATCGCTTTGCCTTGTCGATCTTTTCGACCTGAGATTCAAAAAGCTCGCCTTCAGCCGCTTCCACATGAAACAAAGCATATATTTCAGCAGTCTTGCCATCTGGTCGAAATTCGCTTATTTCAGCGTATACATTATATTGTGGATAAGAAATGTTCATGTCTGTTTGGAAATTTGTGCGCAAAGATAGCAATAATACTTTATAATTGCAAATTATTGCATTGACGATTTGCAAAAATACCTATAAATAGCGATGCAATAGCGCAACCATTGGTCCTGCAGTCACTCTCATTCTATTGCTTTTGCTCGCCCAAAATACTGTTTGCCAGAATAAGGTCGGCAGGATAGGTGATCTTGATGTTGGTAGTGTCGCCTTGAACCACAAAAATTGGCTCGTCGGGCAGGTATCGATGCACCACTCCGCAGTCGTCGGTCGTGACGAATCCAGGGTCGTTGAGTCCGATTTCGTAAGCCCGCAAAATAGTCTCATAGGCAAAGCATTGCGGAGTCTGGACATTGCGCAGAGTGGAGCGCATAGGAATACGGCAGATGTGCCCCTCGTTATTGACTTCGATGATGGTGTCGGTGCAAGGGATGGCCACATCGACAGCATTGTAGTTATCGAGAGCAGCGAGACAGTCGGTTATGATGCGCTGTGAAACAAGCGGACGCACAGAGTCGTGAATCAGGAGCTTGTCGCCTGCCGATGCAGTCTTTAGAGCATTGAGAGTCGAGTCGTAGCGTTCTTTTCCGCCAGCCACTACGTCGGTCACTTTAGTGTAGGGACGTGCTATCTCCTTCACTCGGTCGATATAGTCGGCATGAGACACGATGACAATCCTTTCTATTCCCTCGTGCTGATGAAAAGCCCTGATGCTGTGTTCGAGTATGGTTCGGCCTGCTATCTCGATAAACTGTTTGGGTTCTGGACCTCCCATTCGACGTCCGCTTCCCCCTGCCAATAATACTGCAATAATCATGTTGTCTTTGTGTTTTTTTATTGGCAAAGATGCCAATTTCTTATTATTTGACCAAGAGAAACAGGCTAAATTTGTGTTTGTTGTTCAAAATAATTGAAAAATGAATCATTTGTCATAATTATTTATTATTTTTGCGCTTGATATATTGAATCTATGGCAGATAATAAAGAAGCAAAATGGCGATATAGGCTACAGTTGTTGAGTGAGAGACACGACCGTGTGGTTTTCTCATTCTCGATGCCTGTGTGGCTCACTGTAATAGTGGGGGTTCTGTTGGCAATGGCAATCGCACTGCTTGCCCTTGTCGTCATGACCTCGACTCCTCTTCGTCAGTATCTCCCTGGTTATCTCGACATGCGCAATCGTGCGTTTGTGGTTGAGAGTGCCTTGCGTGTCGATAGCATTGCTCGACAGAGTGAGTTGCGAAACCTCTATATTGAGAACCTAAAGACGATACTGCTTGACAGACAGGTCAGTACCGACAGCATACAGACATTCGATTCGACGATTGTCCGATTCAACGACTCCATCAAGGCGGCAAGCGAATTGGAGGTTGCTTTTAATGAAAAGTATGAGCAGCAGGAACGATTTGGACTCAATGCTCTGGATGCAGACCGTCAGCTATCGTCGGTCAGCTTTCTTTCGATGGTCAAGGGAGAAGTCTTTGTGCCAGAGGATGCCGATGAGGTAGATCCTCTTTTGGGAGTGCGTGTCAAGTTGAGGAAAGAGTCTCCAATAATGGCGCCACTCGAAGGCACTGTGATACAGGAGCAATTCATCCTTGGACAGGGATATGCTATTGTCTTGCAGTGTGCCAACGATTATGTGGTGATTGTCTCTCATCTTTCATCATCAATGATATATGAAGGTAGTCAGCTCAAGGCCGGTGCTGTGATTGGTCATGCAGGAGCCGAAAAAGATGCTGACGACCGATGGGTCTCAATCCGCATCTGGCATAAGGGCAAGCCGATTGATCCGGTAACAGTCATGCAATTTTAGTGAATTATGAAAAAGCAAATAGCAATATTAGGTAGTACGGGAAGCATTGGCAAGCAGACTCTTGAGGTCATTGCCGAGCATCCTGATCTTTTTGAAGTATATGCAATCACGGCTCATCGCAGTGCCGACCTTCTCATTCAGCAGGCACGCGAATTCAAGCCTGAGGTAGTGGTGATTGCCGACGAGTCGCTCTATCAGAAAGTCTCGGACGCTTTGTCGGATTTGCCTGTCAAGGTGTGGGCTGGAGCCGATGCCTTGTGTCAGGTGGTTGAGGCAGAACCTATCAGCATTGTGGTCACTGCCATGGTGGGATTCGCTGGCTTGCGTCCTACGGTCTCGGCTATCAAGGCTCACAAGACCATCGCCCTTGCCAACAAGGAGACTCTCGTGGTGGCAGGCGGACTCATCGAGCAGCTCGTTGCCGACAATCATGTGTCGATCCTGCCTGTCGATAGTGAACATTCAGCAATCTTCCAGTGCCTGCAGGGTGAGATACACAACCCAATCGACAAGCTCATCATCACGGCAAGTGGCGGTCCGTTCCGCACTTTCAGCTATGAGCAGATGCGCGACGTGACGGCGGCACAGGCGCTCAAGCACCCTAACTGGGACATGGGAGCCAAGATTACCATCGACTCAGCCTCGATGATGAACAAGGGCTTCGAGGTAATCGAGGCTCGATGGCTGTTCAATATGACTGCCGACCAGATAGAGGTGGCTGTCCACCCACAGAGCATCGTCCACTCGATGGTGCAGTTTGGCGATGGAGCAATCAAGGCTCAGCTCGGTTGCCCTGACATGAAGGTGCCTATTGCATACGCACTGAGTTATCCAGACCGTATGCCATCGCACATCAATGGCAAGTTGCGCATCGAGGATTATGCCAATCTGACTTTCGAGCGTCCTGACCTCGACAGGTTCCCTAACCTGCGTCTGGCTTTCGAGGCTTTGGCTCAGGGAGGCGACCGCACCTGTGTGCTCAATGCAGCCAACGAGGTGACCAATGAGGCTTTCCGTCGCGGACAGTGTAAGTTCCTGCAGATGGCAGAGATCAACGAGAAGGTGCTCGACATCATGCCTATGGTGGCTAAACCTTCGCTCGAAGACTATTTCGCCATCGATGCAGAAGCACGCATCAAGGCAAAGGAGCTGCTTCTTTTGTGACGAGAGTTAACAGACAAATGAATTCATTTAATATAAACAAATTGCAATTATTGGCGTGAGTATTATTATTTTCAAGGCCTTGCAGTTCATTGCTGCATTGTCGATTCTGATTTTCATACATGAGTTGGGTCATTTCATGTGGGCCCGTATCTTTAAGGTAAAGGTTGAGAAGTTTTATCTTTTTTTCGATACTGAAAAGTTCGCGCTTCTGAGATGGAAGCCAAAGGGAAGCGACACTGAATATGGCATAGGCTGGATTCCGCTCGGAGGCTATTGTGCCATCTCGGGCATGGTCGATGAGACACACAGTGCCGATGACCTCGGTAAGGAGGTTCAGCCGTGGGAGTTCCGTGCCAAAGGAGCTTTCCCTCGTTTTATGATAATGTTTGGCGGCGTGCTCAACAACATCATCCTTGCCTGCATCATTTATATCTGCATGGCTTGGCATTGGGGCAGCGACGTGCTCGAGTTGCGTAACCTTGAGAACGGAATGTCATATAGCGAGTATGCACAGTCGATTGGTTTCCGCAATGGCGATATCCTCTGGTCGGTCGATGATGTGCCGGCAGAAGATGGCAATTTCCACAATGCCATTCTTCTTGGCAACAAGGCTGTGGTGAAGCGCAATGGCGAATTGGTCGAGATTGCATTGCCAGATACCATCGGAAAGGTGTTCCTGCGCGACCAGAAGCAGCTCGCCCTGTTTGCCTCTCCTCGTTATCCTATGGTGGTGGCAGGCTTGCCATCTGACGACAGTCCGGCAGCCAAGGCAGGAATGCAGATAGGCGACAGCATCGTGGGTGTCAATGGCAACAAGGCCATCTTCGGAGATGAGGTGCGCCCATATTTCGCCGAGTTTGCAGGCGACAGCATCCAGCTCGACTTCTATCGTGGTGACTCGCTGATGACTGCCAGTCTCGTTGTCAATGCCGATTCGACTATTGGCATCGCTCTCCGTCCGGCAATCACTGCCGCCGACCTTACACACATCGACTACACATTCCTCGAAGCCATTCCAGCTGGTATTCAAAGAGGCTGGGATATGCTCTATAATTATGTGCGTCAGTTCAAGCTCGTCTTCACCAAGGAGGGCGCACAGTCGCTCGGAGGCTTCGGCACTATGGGCAGCATCTTCCCCGAGACATGGAGCTGGATGATCTTCTGGAGCATCACGGCATTCTTCTCTGTTGCATTGGCGTTCATGAACATCCTGCCTATCCCTGGACTTGATGGCGGACACATACTCATCCTTCTCATCGAGACCATCATACGTCGCCCAATCAGCGACAAGGCAAAAGACATAGCTCAGTATGTCGGCTTTGGCATAGTGATAGCGCTCATGGTCTATGTCAATGCCAACGATATCTGGAAGTTCATCATCAAGCCTTGGCTTGGTTAATACTCTTCGGTCATGATTACTATCGTACTTAAACATAAGAAAGAAGAGTCGGTCAAACGATTCCATCCGTGGGTGTTCAGCGGAGCCATCGACAAGATGCTCGATGAAGAAGGTGCTGAAGTGCAGCCAGAAGAAGGCGACTGGGTCGAGGTGGTGAGCAAGGCGGGCGACTTCCTTGGCATAGGTCAGTACCAGATTGGCAGCATCGCTGTGCGACTGTTCACTTTCGGCAATGAGGAGTTTGGCGAGGAGTTTTTCTTACAGCGACTCCAGGCAGCCTACGACCTGCGTAAGTCGCTCGGACTTATTCGTCCAGACAATAATGCCTTCCGTCTGGTGCATGGTGAGGGCGACGGACTTCCTGGACTCATCATCGATGTCTATGATGGCACGGCAGTCATGCAGGCTCATACCCAGGGAATCCATTACATACGCGAGGCGTTGGCTGAAGACCTGATGCGTGTGGCAGGTGCCGACATCCGCAATGTGTATTACAAGTCGGAGACTACGCTGAGCTATAAGTCGGAGGCTCGACAGACTGCCGAAGACGGAGTGAATGGCTACCTGATCATCGATGGCAAGAAGGTCGAAGACCGAGAGGAAGGCAAGGCACTCGAAGCATCGATCAGCGATGTGGCTATCGAGAATGGACTGAAGTTCCATGTCGATTGGCTCAAGGGTCAGAAGACTGGCTTCTTCGTCGATCAGCGCGAGAACCGTGCCTTGGTCGAGAAGTTCAGCAAGGGCCGCAAGGTGCTCAATATGTTCTGCTACACAGGTGGCTTCTCTTTCTATGCCATGCGCGGTGGGGCAGAGCTCGTTCATTCGGTCGATGTGTCGCAACAGGCAATCAACTTCACCAACAACAATGTGAAGCTCAACTATCCTGACGATCCGCGTCATGAGGCGTTCTGCGAAGACGCTTTCCACTATCTCGACCGCATGGGCGATCAGTATGATCTCATCATTCTCGATCCGCCAGCTTTTGCCAAACACAGGAAGGTGCTGCACAACGCGCTTCAGGGTTATCGCCGACTCAATGCCAAGGCGTTCGAGAAGATCCAGCCAGGAGGCATACTCTTCACCTTCTCATGCTCGCAGGTGGTCACCAAAGACGACTTCCGCTGTGCCGTCTTCAGTGCAGCCGCTCAGTCGGGTCGTCGTGTGCGCATCCTCCATCAGCTCCATCAGCCAGCCGACCATCCAATCAACATCTATCATCCGGAAGGCGAATATCTGAAAGGACTGGTGCTGTATGTAGAGTGATGTCCGTTAACTCCTATTAACTCCCAATATCTCAAAACCTATGCTTTCAATTATCGTAGCTTGTGCAGAGAATCTCGCCATCGGGTATCAAGGCTCGATGCCCTGGCATCTTTCCAGTGATCTGAAATATTTCCGTTCGGTGACCACTGGTCATACAGTCATCATGGGTAGAAAGACCTACGAGGGCATTGGCAAGCCATTGCCCAATCGCCATAACATCGTGGTGACACGCGATGCGGGCTATGCCATTCCAGATGAAGTGCTGTCGAACATGAAAGAAGGGACATCGGTGGCAGTGTGCAACTCTCTCGATGAGGCATTGGCGCAGGCTGGCGATGATGCTATCGTGATGGGTGGAGCACAGATCTACCGACAGGCATGGGATAAGGCCGACCGATTCTATATCACGCGCGTTCATACTGTCATCAATGAGTTCGATGCTTCAGTGCCAGAAGTGCCAGAGGGCTTCAAGCTCGTGAGCAGCGAGAGGCATGAGGCTGACGAGAAGAACGACTACGACTATACATTTGAGGTTTACCAACGGGTATGAACATTGGGACGAAAATAGGCATTGGCACACTTAACCTCCTGTCGCACCTGCCGTTGAGGGTGTTATATGTCATCAGCGACTTGCTTCTCTATCCGCTGGTGCGCTTTGTGGTGCGCTATCGAGTCAAGGTGGTGCGCAAGAATATGCTCAAGGCCTTTCCTGACAAAACTGACAAGGAACGACGTGACATAGAGCGACGTTTCTATCATTATTTCTGCGACCTTGCTGTCGAGATCATCAAGGGACATTCTATCTCGGCAGAAGAGATCAAACGCCGTGTGACCTTCAAGGGCATCGATCGTATGGTGCCGCTTTTTGACCGTCACGACTTCCTGTGCTGCTATCTTTCTCACTACACCAACTGGGAGTGGTATGTGGGTCTGCCTCTTGCACTTGAGCCTTATCGTGTGGGTATGTGCCAGATCTATCATCCGCTGAAGAACAAGGCCTTCGACCAATGGTTTCTCGACAACCGTGCGCGTTTCGGTGCCGTCAACATACCAATGAAACAGACAGTGCGTCGCCTGTTGTCTTTGCGCAACGAGATGGGGCAGGAGGGAAGCAAGGTGCGCAGCTATATGTTCGGGTGTATCGCCGACCAGCTGCCAAAGGTCGAGAACGTGCATCATCGCATCTCTTTCCTCAATCAGGACACAGCAGTCTTCACTGGTTCGGAAATCCTTGGCAGGAAATTCGACATGGCGTTTGTCTATTGCAAGCTGAGCCGTCCGCGCCGAGGCTACTATGTCATGGAGTTTATCGAGATGGACAAGCCCGAGGGTGAGTCGGAGTTCCCGATGACCGATCAGTATATGTCGCGTTTCGAACGAGACCTGCTCGAACAGCCTGAGCTGTGGCTATGGACTCACGACAGATGGAAGAGATGATAGCCAGAGGTCTGATCCGATCGTCAATGTACAATAACAAGAGCCGTCGTAATAATTATTAATGAGAAAAAGTTCATGCCAAAGAAGTCGAAAGCATGAACTTTTTGTCGATTTATGATAGTAAATATTGGCACATTTTGGGTAATGTAACGCATCAGAAAAAATAAATAGATTATTTTTATCAAAAAAATTTGCATTACACAAAAAAATATCTAAATTTGCAAGCGAATCCAAAGATTCTGATAGTAATTAACAATAATACATTACCAAATTAAAAACATTAAGCCAAATGATTAATCAACCTACAGTGAAGCTTGGTATCGTAGGCGTTAGCCGCGACTGCTTCCCTATTACTCTTACACAGGCCCGTGTAGCTGCCCTCATGGCAGAAGTTAAGAAAGCTGGTCTTCCAGAAGTCTATGATTGTCCTGTAACAATCGAGAACGAGAAGGACACAATGCAGGCTCTTGACTGGGCAAAGGCAAACGGCATCAATGCTGTATGTATGTTCCTCGGCAACTTCGGTCCTGAGGGTCCTACAACAATGTTCGTACAGAAGTTCCAGGGTCCTGCCATGGTACTCGCTGCAAAGGAGGAAGGCAAGGAAGGTCTTGCTTCCGACCGTGGCGATGCTCTCTGTGGTGTCCTCAACTTCAGCTACAGCGTTGGTCTCCGTCGTCTCAAGGTTTATATCCCAGAGTATCCAAACGTTTCTCCTGCTGAGGCAGTAAAGGAACTTGCTGACTTCCGCAACATCGCTCGCGTAGTGATTGGTGTGCGCAACTTGAAGGTTATCGGCTTCGGTCCTCGTCCATTCGACTTCCTGGCTTGCAACGCTCCTATCCAGCCTCTCTATGACCTCGGTGTTGAGGTACAGGAGAACTCAGAGCTCGATTTGAAGTGCCAGTTCGAGAAGGTTGCTTCTCGCAAGGCTGAGATCGCTGCAATCGCTGAGGATATGAAGAACGAGCTTGGCTCACGTCACACTTATCCAGAGATCATCGACAAGATGGCTCAGTTGGAGCTCGCACTCCTCGACTGGTACGAGAACAACAGAGGCGCTTGCAACTATGCCGTATTCGCTGATAAGTGCTGGCCAGCTTGGCAGCCAGTCTTCGGTTTCGAGCCATGCTACGTTAACTCTCGTCTCACAGGCCGTGGTATTCCTGTTGCTTGCGAGGTTGACCTCTATGGTGCTGTTTCTGAGTTCATGTGCGAATGTGCTACTGAGAAGCCAGCTACACTCCTCGATATCAACAACTCAGTTCCTGCGGACGTTATCCCAGCTGGTGCCGACCTCGCTGGTGCCGACCTCCGCGACCTCTACATGGGCTTCCACTGTGGTAACACATGCTCTGGTTGCATGAAGGAGTGCTCAATCAAGTACCAGCTCATCCAGGCTCGTCTCATGAGCCCAGAGATTACTAAGGGTACACTTGAGGGTCAGATTCTCCCTGGCAAGTCAACAATGTTCCGTATCCAGTCTAACTCAGACTCTAAGCTCGTTTCTTACATCGCTCAGGGTGAGTTCCTCGACATCGATCCATGCTCATTCGGTGGTATCGGTATCCACGCTATCCCAGGCTTCGCACGCTTCTATCGTCACGTCCTCGTTGGCAAGCGCTTCCCACACCACGGAGCATACGCATTCGAGCACTGCGGTAAGGTTCTCTTCGAGGCTCTCAAGATGCTTGGCGTTACTGATATTAACACTCCACTCCCAGCTGGTCAGCTCTATCCAGGTGAGAACCCATTCGCTATCTAAGCTACGTCTTAGTATAGTATCAAATATTATAGGGTGTGTCAAATCAACTGACACACCCTATTAGTATATTATAGATTGCTTACATTATATGTCTCTCTCAATACGACTAACCATAGACGTAGGTTATTTATAGAAATTAGTGATGAACAATATTACCAAGAGTTAAAGGTAATACAGGATTGGAGATATTTGACGTTAGTCCTTGATTAGGTCGGGACGCAGGCGTTTGGTGCGTTCGACGGCTTGTTCGTGTTCCCATTCACGAATCTTGCGTTCGTGGCCAGAAAGGAGGATCTCTGGAACCTTCCAGCCTTTGTAGTCGGCAGGACGTGTATAGACAGGAGGAGCAAGGAGGTCGTCTTGGAACGAGTCGGAGAGGGCAGACTGTTCGTCGCCGATGGCACCGGGAATCACGCGAATCACAGCATCGGCGATGATGGCAGCAGGGAGTTCGCCGCCAGTGAGCACATAGTCACCAATGGTGATTTCCTTGGTGATGAGGTGTTCGCGGATGCGGTAGTCGATGCCTTTGTAATGTCCGCAAAGGATGATGAGGTTCTCGCACATCGACAGGCTATTGGCCATGTGCTGATTGAACGTCTCGCCATCGGGAGTGACAAAGATGACCTCGTCGTAATGGCGTTCGGCAGTGAGCGCCGAGATACAACGGTCGATAGGCTCACACTGCATTACCATTCCTGCCGTACCGCCGAAAGCATAGTCATCGACACGATGATGCTTCTCGTCGGTCGAGTAGTCGCGCAGATTGTGGATGTGCAGTTCGACAAGTCCTTTGGCCTGAGCTCTCTTTATGATGCTTTGGTTGAGAGGCCCGTCGAGGAGTTCTGGGAGTACTGTGATGATATCTATTCGCATTATCGTTATTTTTGTGGGTTGATACTATCGTCTTCTGCTGCCACTGATGGGCGAGAAGAAAAGAAACTGAAATGTACAGCACCATATTTCCTCACTTCGGCAAAATGAGGATGCTGAGAGAAGTCGTTGTCCTTGCCGTGTTCGACAATCAGAATGCCATCGGCTTTCAGTCGGTCTCCATCAAGGATGAGGTCGGGGAGGTTAGGCAGTTCAGACAGTGCATAAGGCGGATCGGCAAAGATGAGGTCGAACTGCTGGGACGAGCTCTTGAGGAACTTGAACACGTCGCCACGTATCATCGTCAGTCCGCGCCCGACCTTGAGCTCTTGAGCCACTTTCTGGATAAACTGCTGCTGGACGCGTCCCATCTCGACGCACACTACACTTGCCGCCTCACGGCTGAGAAGTTCGAAACTGATAGAGCCAGTGCCGGCAAAGAGGTCGAGAGCAGAGATACCGGCAATATCGATGCGGTTGATCAGAATATTGAAAAGAGCCTCTTTCGCCACATCTGTCGTGGGACGAGCCTGAAGGTTGCGGGGAGCCTCGAAACGTCGGCCTCCGTAGATTCCAGATATTATTCGCATAACTTGATAAACGGTGAGACGGCATGTTTGAGTTTGAGAATCTCCTGCTCGTCACCTATTATATATAATGTGTCGTTTAGTACATCATAACCGAGCCTTGTCCAAGTGTTGAGCACATGATAGGCGCGGTTATGGGCAACCATGGTCTCGATGCAGTTGGCAAGCTGCAGTTTCTGGTTGCGATAAGCCACGATCGACAATGTGCCATGAGTGGCATAGACCGTCATCCAATCGTCGCCAGAGTGCTGACGTTCTGCTTCCATGTCGATGATGCCGACGATGGGGTGGTGGAAGACGACATACTGGAAGGTGCGCATCAGGAAATTGTGCAAATCCTTGTCGATGCCGAAACTGACTCGCAGGCTCTGGCAGGCACTTGTCTCGTGGATTATGACCTCTTCGGCATCTTTGCTGCGGAGAGTGAGTCTATACATCGCTTCGGCTGTTTCCTCGTCACATTCTGCCAAGGGAGAGACAGACAATCGCGAAGTCTCGACATAGCAATGCAGATCGTGTTCTCCGATAGCCGGTTGCTGGTCGATGATGGCGTCTTCGAGTCGCTTTTCGAAGTCGGCACCTGGGGCGATGTTTATGAATTGACCATTAGAAATACAAAATCCACCCGGCATAAGCCGGATGGATGATTTATGAAACGAATTCATCAGACTGTTCAATTATTCCCAGTTGCCGGCGTTGTTGTTAGCCTGAGTTGCATCGCCAACCTTAAGACCAGGGAACTTCTCCTGCTGATTCTTGTCGTCAATCTTGTTAGCAAGTTCCTGCTCGTTGAGATCCCACAGATACTTTGCATACTCGACACTTGCCTCGAAGAGAGCCATTGAGTAACCAGAAGCTGTAGTTACGCTACCAACAGCGAGGTTGAATGTATCGGTGCCATTCTCAGTGAAAGGAACGATTTCGATAGTATTGATGTCGAAGTCCTTGCGAGAAGCGATAGCAGAGTCCTTCTGGAGCACGTTTACATACATAGTGTCACGGCTGAAAGCCTCCTTGCTGAGGTTGAATTTCTCAATCTCCTTCTTATACTTCTTTGGGTCGCAGAGATACTGCCATGCCTTCTGCTCGTTAAGGCCATCGGCGAGCTGAGCATCGGTCAGCGAACCAACCTTGATTACGATAGGCACTGAGTCGTTCTTTGCAAAGTTTTTGAGTTCAGCCCAAGAAGAGCAATAAGTCTGATACTTGTCTCGGTGATTCTCCTGAAGAGTGCGAATGTCTTTAAGACGCTGGATAATCACTGCTTCTCGATTAGCTGCTTCCTTGTTGAACTGAATAGGAATCTGAATGCTCTCATAGCACATATAGGCCAAGAGACCAGCTGCACATACAAGGATAATGTTAAGTAAGGATTTCATGATGCTTTTTTGATTTATTTCGTTAAATTTTGATTTTTCTGCTTGCAAATATACTGAACAATTTCTAAAAATGCGTATCTTTGTGCAAAAAATTAACAAATAATGACGATATTTGATGTTTTTAGGGAAAAAATAGAGCAAAACTTGCCGTTTATACCCAATAGTTCGCAAAAAAATGCTCTCAACTTGATGTCGCGTTTTATCTTGGAGCCTTATGCGGGCGACAGGGTTTTTGTCCTGAAAGGCTATGCTGGTACAGGTAAGACAAGTCTTGTCGGAGCGTTGGTCAAGACCTTGAAAGAATTGAATCGGCGTACTGTCCTGATGGCACCAACGGGTAGGGCTGCAAAGGTCTTCTCGCTCATGTCCGACCGCACGGCGATGACCATACACAAGACCATATATCGTCAGCAGAAATTCAATGTAGATTTCGAGGGGTTTCAGTTGACCGACAACCGACAGACGGGTACATTGTTTATATGTGACGAGGCATCGATGATCTCGACGCTCAACGACAGTTCTCCTTTTGGCACCGGCAATCTGCTCGACGACCTGATCGAATATGTATATAGTGGTATCGAATGCAGGCTGATGCTTGTGGGCGATACGGCCCAGTTGCCACCGGTGGGACAGAAACGCAGTCCGGCACTTGAGCCAGATGTATTGCAAGCCTATGGGCTGGAGGTCATGACAACCACGCTGACAGAAGTGGCACGACAGCAGCTCGACTCGGGTATTCTTGACAATGCCACGATGTTGCGAGATATGCTTTCGCGTGGACAGACCGACCAACTGCCCCGTCTTATGCTGAAGGACTATCCCGACGTGAAACGTGTCGATGGCTATGAAATGCTTGAGGCTTTGTCGTCGAGTTATTACCGTCAGGGGCTCGACGAGACCATCATCGTGACACGCAGCAACAAGCGAGCCAATATGTTCAATATGGGAGTGAGGAATCAGATCTTGGAGCGAGAAGAAGAGCTGTGCACAGGGGACCGTTTGCTGGTTGTCAAAAACAACTATTACTGGGGGCGGCAATTCGACAATCTGCCGTTCATAGCCAATGGCGATATGGTGGTGGTGAGACGAGCCTGCGAACCATACGTGAAGTATGGATTCAGGTTTGCGGAAGTAGAAATCGAATTGCTTGATTATGAGATTGAAACCGACGCTGTAGTCTTGCTCGACACACTCATGTCTGACGGCCCTTCGCTGACCGTCGAAAGCCAACAGCAACTCTTTGCCAATGTGATGGCGGATTATGCCGGCATACCTAATCAGAGAGACCGCATCAAGGCAGTAAAGGAGGATAGGCATTTCAATGCCTTGCAGATAAAATATGGCTATTGCGTGACATGCCATAAGTCGCAAGGCGGGCAATGGGAAGATGTATATCTCGACCTTGGCTATATCAATCCCGAGCACTTAGGAATAGATTTCTATCGCTGGATGTACACGGCTTTCACCCGTGCGAGACATACGTTGTATTTGGTCAACATGAGCGACGACATGGCAGAATAAGCTTCAATTATTGCGAAATTTTGTTGGCAATATGTCGCGAAAAGTTTCCTTAAGCTGACTCTTTGTTCAAAATCGTGCCAAATTATTTGGTCGAATTAAATATGTTTTATATATTTGCACATCTTTTCAGGCAAATAATTAATCTCTATAATAAAAATGAAAGTTCTAAAATTCGGAGGTACTTCGGTAGGCTCTGCACAGCGCATCAAGAATGTTGCTAATCTCATTCTCGCCGATGGTCAACAGAAGATTGTTGTTCTCTCGGCCATGTCTGGTACAACCAATTCTCTTCTCGAGATTTCAGGCTATTATCGCCAGCAGAACCCAGTGGGTGCTGCTGATATGGTGAATCGTCTCGAACAGAAATATGCCGAAACCATCGACGAGCTCTATACTCAGGACTCGTTCAAGCAGAAGGCAAAAGATGTGATTCGCGAAATATTTGACTATGTCCGTTCGTTTGGCAATCGTGCCTTCACTATTTTCGAAGAGCGTTGCATCGTAGCTCAGGGCGAGCTGATGAGTACCAATCTCATGAACCTCTACCTTCAGGAGCAGGGCATCAATGTGGCTTTTGTTCCAGCCCTCGAATATATGCGCATCGACAAGAATGCTGAACCAGACTTCAAGTATATCGAACAGCACCTCAAGCAGCAGATTTCTGTCAATCCGGATGCTCAGATCTATGTGACTCAGGGCTTCATCTGCCGCAATGCCTATGGCGAGATTGACAATCTGCAGCGTGGCGGCAGCGACTACAGCGCAAGCATCATAGGTGCAGCAATACGTGCTGAAGAGATTCAGATCTGGACAGATATTGACGGTATGCACAACAACGACCCACGTTTTGTCGAGGGCACACAGCCAGTGCGCAACCTCAACTTTGACGAGGCTGCCGAGCTTGCATACTTCGGAGCCAAGATACTTCACCCTACATGTGTCACTCCTGCCCGTATGTACAATATTCCTGTTCGTCTGCTCAATACCTTGCAGCCTGAAGCTCCTGGTACGATGATCAGCACAGTGTCTGAGCAGGACAAGATCAAGGCCGTTGCTGCCAAGGATGGCATCACCAGCATCCGCATCAAGTCGAGCCGAATGCTTATGGCCTATGGCTTCATGAGCCAGGTGTTCGAGGTGTTTGAGCGCTACAAGACATCTGTCGATCTCGTGACCACAAGTGAGGTAGGAGTCAGCCTTACCATCGACAATCCGAAGCGTCTTGACGATATCGTGACCGAGCTCAAGAAGTTTGGTACGGTAGTGATCGATCGCGACATGGTCATCATAGCAGTAGTAGGCGACATGGCTTGGGACAATGTGGGTTTCGAGAGTCGCGTCGTTGAGGCACTTGAGGACGTGCCAGTGCGTATGATTTCTTATGGCGGCAGCAACTACAACATCTCTATCCTGGTTAAGGCCGAAGACAAGATCCGTGCATTGAAGGCTCTGAGTGCGAAACTTTTCAGTTGATTTTTTATATTAATTAAGGTATTGTGTTATGATTTTCCCTACTGAAAAGTTTAGTCAGATTCATACTCCATTCTACTATTATGACAAGTCGCTCCTTGAGCAGACACTTGATACAATCAATGCCGAGGCAGGAAAGTATGAGGGCTACAAAGTGCATTATGCAGTGAAGGCCAATGTCGATCCTACGGTTCTTGGCATCATCAATGGCAAAGGCTTGGGTTGTGACTGTGTGAGTGGCGGTGAGGTAGAGCGTTGCCTGATGTCGGGTTTCGCCCCTTCGAAGATCGTGTTTGCAGGTGTTGGAAAGGCTGATTGGGAAATTGAGCTTGCGCTCGATGCCAATATCGCATGTTTCAATGTGGAGTCTGAACCCGAACTCGAAGTAATAGACTCGTTGGCAAGGGCAAAAGGCAAGATTGCCAATGTAGCCTTGCGTGTCAATCCGAATGTTGATGCCCACACACACAAGTATATCACAACAGGCCTGAGCGAGAATAAGTTTGGTATCTCGATGGAGATGCTCGATGAAGTGGTTGACAAGGCTCTTGCTTTGAAGAATATCAATTTCATTGGATTGCACTTCCATATTGGCAGCCAGTTGCTCGAATTCGAGCCTTTCGCTATGCTGTGTTCGCGCATCAACGACCTTCAGGACAAATTCGAGGCTCGTGGCATTGCCCTGAAGACCATCAACGTAGGTGGCGGACTTGGTGTTGACTATGTCAATCCCGACAAGAATCCGATTCCGGACTTCGCGACATTCTTTGCCACTTACAACAAAAATATCAAGCTGCGTCCAGGACAAGAGCTTCATTTCGAGCTGGGTCGTGCTGTGGTGTGTCAGTGTGGTTCGCTTATCTCAAGGGTGCTGTATGTCAAGAATGGCCTGAACAAGAAGTTTGTCATTCTCGATGCAGGCATGAGCGACTTGATACGTCCTGCACTCTATGGGGCACATCACAATATTGAGAACATCACATCGGCCGAGACCGAGACCGAGACCTACGATGTGGTTGGCCCAATCTGTGAATCGAGCGATTGCTTCGGAACCGACGAAGTGCTTCCGCTGACACATCGTGGTGACCTTGTAGCATTGCGCAGTGCTGGTGCTTATGGTCAGATCATGGCAAGCAACTACAACTGCCGCAAGATTCCAGCATCATTAGTACTTTAATAAACTACATAAGCAGTAATAATGCGTTTTAGTATTCTTATCATATTCTTGACATTGGTTTGTCCTGCCTTCGGTCAGGACACATTAAATGTTTCCTATAATGATACGATAATGCGGTCGGAAGAATCGTTTGCCAACTATTCGACCGAATATGCCCACAAGACTTTGGTGCGGTCATGGCGAAAGGCCTATCCGTTCAAGGTCTTGTCGGACAAGGCATACGAGAATGCTAAGGCAGACACATTGCTTGACAAGACAAAGCGTCCTTTCAGATATAGCCCAGTGAAACAGTCGTCGGACTCTATCAAGGATCTTACAAGGATGACTCCTTATGACGAAAGCGCATTTCTTGGTCAGATTGATTATCGACTGCCTCTATTCAACACGGGCATCGTGCCAAGCGACACCATAGAGTCGATCATTGACAAAGCCAACGACTTCTCGCACGAACGATGGGACTACATGACGTCAGCCGATGCTGCATACCGAGCCATGGCCGAGTCGCAATCGGTGAGGGAACGAGCCATCTATCAGTATGTCAAGGGACATCCGTCGCGTTTTACCTACACTCGAGGCAGCATTGCCTTGCCTCCTACACTCGACCGAGAGATGGTCTCGACCGAGAAGAGTCTGGAGGGAAAGACTGTGGCTATCACCGAAGGAGCCAAGTCGTTGGGACAGATTGAAGGCATACAGTCGAACATCAAGACCGATGTATGGCATCGTCGAGGTTCGAGCAACATACAGATGTCGCAGACAGCACTTACCGACAACTGGTATCGTGGAGGCGACAATAACATGACAGTGGCAACAGTTCAGAAACTTGAGCTCACCACCTACGACGAGAATAAGAAGACATCGTTTGACATACTGCTCGAGTTGCGTCTGAGTGCCCTCTATGCCAAGACCGACACCGTCAATCCGCTGCGTGTCAACGATAACCTGTTCTCGGCCAATATCAAATATGGCTATCAGGCATGGAAACGCTGGTATTATTCTACTTCGCTGTATGCCAAGACACCAGTCTTTGATTTCCATAGTGCCAATAGCAAAGAAACCAAGTCTTCGCTGCTCGCCCCACTCGAAGTCAATCTCAGCGTGGGTTTGGAATATAAATACAGCAAAGACTCAAAATTGAAATATTCGTTGCTTCTTGCCCCACTCGCATATAATCTGAAGTATGTGGCAAGATCAGGAAAGGTCAATCCGACAGCATTCGGCATTGAAGAAGGCAAGAAGTCGCTCCATCAGTTCGGTTCGACAGTGTCATCGGCTCTGACATGGCAGATATCGAAGGACTTAGCATGGACATCACGACTATATTATTTTACAAGCTACAAGAATATTCAGGCAGAATTTGAAAACACATTCAGTTTTGCCGTCAGCCGACGATTCACATGCACGCTCTATCTCTATCCTCGATTCGACGATGGCCTTGATGACAAGATACAGATGAAGGAGATGCTGGCCTTCGGCTTCAACTACATTTGGTAACTTTTTGTTTAATTGATTTTCACGTTATTTCAAAATGGTAAGAGTAGAAGTTGACCTTCGAAAAGGTCTTCAGGAAATCTGGGAACTGCTTGCTGACGATGAGCAGAACGAGCTGTTGCGAGGAGCAATCTATCAAGGCTTTCGCCGTGGTGAGTTTATCTACAATGTCAACGACGAGTCGTCATATCTCATTGTAGTTCTCAGAGGACGTGTCAAGCTTGAGAAGTTTGGTGTTGGCGGTCGCGTTCAGATTGTGCGTATGTTCCGTCCTTGCGAATTTTTCGGCTATAGAAGTTTCTTTGCTGGGGAGGTTCATTCGAGTGTGGCAATAGCCATGGAGCAGACTCATGTGGCGTGCGTGCCTATGATGGTGATAGAGAATATCTGCCAGCGCAATGCAGCTCTCGCAATGTATTTCGTCCGTGCCTTAGCCATCGACCTTGGCCACAGCGAACAGCGACAGGTCAATCTGACACAGAAACATATCCGTGGACGTATTGCCGATAGCTTGGTCTTCCTGTCTGATAAGTATGGGTTTGAGGGCGACGACCGCACACTCAATGTTCAGCTTTCGCGCGATGAACTGGCCTCACTTTCAAATATGAACACCAGCAATGCCATCCGCACCCTTGCAGCTTTTGCTGACGAGGGCATCGTCGAACTTGATGGTCGTCGGATAAAGATTCTCGATAAGCAGAAACTGAAACGAATAAACATTACAGGTTAGTCTGAACTGACCACTATGATAGTGAGTTGATTTCCTTCTACTCTGAAATTTATATCTTTACCACAGAAATCTATTCCATAAATACGATCCTTGTCTGAATGATATTGAGGACGAGGATCGTTTTTTAGCACTTCTATCAGAACCTCAACCTTGTCGTTGGGTATCATGCCATGAAGGACTTCGGAATTTGTAATCTCCAACTTCTTTTCGGTTTGAAGCACCTCTTCGGTAAACCCACCTCTTGCATCAGGATGCGAATCGGTGAATGGGAGATATGGCTTGATGTCGAATATTGGCGTGTTGTCCATCAGGTCGGCACCCTCGACCCACAAGACAGGTCCATCGACGGTGTCGTATTCTATTCTCTGCAGTTTCACCGACGATAGTCCGATGTTGTTGGGGCGGAAAGGCGAGCGTGTGGCAAACACCCCGACACGGCGGTTGCCTCCTAATTTTGGCGGTCTCACGGTTGGCGACCATTTGGTATTCTGTATTTCAGAGAAATGCCAGATGAGCCAGATGTGGCTGAACTGGTCGAGCCCACGGAAGGCTTCACGTTCACGATATTCGGGTTCCATGACAATCCTTCCCTCCAGTTTGCCGACAATGCCGCTCTGACGGGGAACACCGAACTTTGATCCGAAATCAGTATGGATATGCGCAATGGGTTTCATCGATTTGATACACAGTATTTTTGCTGATAACAATCACACGGGATCGACATCGTAATAGAACACAATCTTGGCAAACTCGGGGTCATCGTGCGCCATCTTGCTCTGAATGTTGTTGAGATACTGCCTCACCATTGATGTCGATGCCTCGCGTTCGATCTTCAGCATGATCTGCTTGATATACATGTTTTTGATGCGCGATATGCTTGGCGCTTCTGGCCCTAATATCCTGTCGCCGAAAGCCTGTCGCAAGATGGAGGCATAGCGTTGAGCCAAGGCATTGACGCGGTCTTCGTATCTGCCTTTCATATATATGACGATGAGTCGTGAGAAAGGCGGATAGAAGTATTTCTTGCGGTCGTCGAGTTGCATCTCGGCCATCGATTCATAGTCGTGGCTGATGACCTGTTGCAGCAACGGATGCTTGGGTTCGCTGCACTGAATCAGTACCTCTCCCTCTTGTCCGACTCGTCGTCCTGCTCGTCCTGCCACTTGTTCCATGAGCTGAAAGGCTCGTTCGTGAGCTCGGAAATCAGGGAAGCTCATCAGCGAGTCGGCATTCATGATACCCACAGTATCTACACCTCCGAAGTCCAGTCCCTTGCTTACCATCTGAGTGCCGATCAGTATGTTGTGCTTCTTGTTTTCGAAGTTTTGTATGATCTTTTCGTAACTTGTGCGCGACCCTGTCGTGTCGGTGTCCATCCTGATGGGCTTGGCCAATGGTATCAGTCGGGTTATGGTCTCCTCGATGCGCTCGGTGCCATAGCCTTGCTGCGAGAATGTCGATTGGTGGCATTGCGGACAGGTGGTTGGCCACGACTGAGTGTAGCCGCAATAGTGGCACGCCAGACGGCTGTTGTGCTTGTGATAGGTGAGCGAGACATCGCAGCGCGGACATCGTGGAGTCCAGCCGCACGCCGCACATTCGATGACAGGCGAGAAGCCTCGGCGGTTCTGGAACAGGATAGCCTGATGGCCTTCGAGCAATGTGTGGTTGATAGACTTGATGAGGGCAGGAGTGAATGGGCCATTCATGGTCTGGCTCTTTCTTGCCTCACGCAGCGAGATGAGCGAAATTCTTGGCAAAGAGACACCAGCATGACGTTCCGAAAGCCTGACATAGCCAAAGCGTCCCTGCTTGGCAAGGTAGTAGCTTTCGAGACTTGGGGTGGCACTGCCCAACAGCACCTTTGCGCCATGACGAGATGCAAGCATCAATGCCACTTCCCTTCCGTTGTAGCGCGGTGCAGGGTCTTGCTGTTTGTATGATGGCTCGTGTTCCTCGTCAACGATGACAAGTCCCAACTGAGCAAAAGGCAGAAAGACCGACGAACGCACTCCTACGATCAGGTCAATCGAGTCGTTGCCGAGCATCTTGTTCCATATCTCGGTTCTCTCGGTGTCGTTGAGTTTAGAATGATAGACCACCATGCGTTTGCCAAACACCCTGCGCAGACGCACGCAAAGTTGTGTCGTAAGAGCGATTTCGGGAACCATCATCAGCACTTGCCGTTTCTGGGCAACGACCTCCTTCATGAGGTGCATGTATATTTCCGTTTTGCCGCTCGACGTAACACCATGGAGAAGGGTGACCGACTTGTCGTTGAACGAAGAGCAGATGGCGCGATAAGCCACTTTCTGTATTTCGGTCAACGGATGCGGTGGCTCGGTCTTGAAGTTACGGAAGTCTTCGTCGGCGATATCCAGCCGGCTCACCACCACTTCCTGATGTTCGCACAGACCTTTTTTGATAAGTTCGCGCATGATTGTGGTGTCGCATCCCGCCTCGGCCAGCAATTCATCCTGAGGCACAAGGTCGGCATCATGCTTCTGCAGGCAATGGCTCATGTCGAGCAGCTTCATGAACAGAGTCTGTTGCTTTGGTGACCTTTTGAGTTTCTCAAAAGCCTCAGAAAGCTTGGCATTGCGTTCTTGCCCAATATCGGCACCAATCGGAGGAATGAGTATCTTGACAAAGGTGCGCGTCTTAGGCTTGAAGTCTTCCCTGATCACGCCTGCCTTGCCACTCTCTGGTTTCAGTTTGGCGGGTAGGGCAGCTTTCATCACGTCCCCAATCGGACACATATAGTATTCGGCAATCCATTGCCACAGCGCATATTGGGGATGACGGATGACAGGGGCATCATCGGGAAGTTCCGATACGTCTTTTACATCAATACCCTCGGGAGCATGAGGCGATAACCCCACGATGATGCCTGTATAGTGATGTTGCTTGCCAAAAGGTACGATGACGCGCATACCCTTCCTTGCACTGGCAGATTGAGCATCTGTCAGGCGATAGGTAAATGTCTGAGCCAGAGGCACAGGCAGTATGCATTCAGCGTAAATAGGCAAGGTAATCAGTGTTTATTATCCTTCGACAGCTATGATCTCCATCTCTACTAGACCGCCCTTTGGCAGGTCTTTCACAGCCACAGCCGAACGGGCTGGATATGGCTCAGAGAAATACTGTGCATAAACCTCATTGAGAGTGGCAAAGTCGCTGATGTCGCTCAGGAAGACAGTGGTCTTCACAACATTGGCAAACGAAAGGCCAGCCTCTTCGAGAATACCCTTGACATTCTTCATCACTTGAGTGGCCTGTGACTTGAAGTCTGGCTGAAGTTCGCCAGTGGCAGGGTCGATGCCGAGCTGACCACTTGCATAGAGGAAACCGTTGACCTTGACTGCCTGACTGTATGTGCCGATAGCGGCAGGCGCATTTGTAGTTTTGATGATCTGCATAATGTTAATTATTATTTGTTGTTTGATTTTGTTCTGTCTGCATGATAACAGCACACAAAAGTAGCGTTTTTTTTCCAATAAACAAAAATAAAGAGCAAAATACATTTAATAATAGCTAACTTTGTAAGTGAAACATAAATCATGACAGACAACTATGAAATATTTTGTGATAGACAAGGCTAATAATATCCTGTTAGCGAGAAATGGCGATGCTTATTCTCTACCCCAAAACGTCTCTGCCTTACCTCCACAGGAGCAGGTGTTCGACATGACCGATAAAGTGAATGAAGAGGCTGTTGCCTTTGGCTACGAAACTATCCCTTCTGACTCGTTTGGCCAAGGCCTTGAACTGGTTGGGCTGCGCCAATCGTTCGATGTCCTGTCGCTCCATGACTATTACAATGCTTGCCGCGCTTCGGCATGGGTCTATTGGGAACGCACTACGCAGTTTTGTTCTGCATGTGGCACTCGTCTGACACGCCATATGGATATGGGCAAGAAATGTCCGAACTGTGGAGCCGAGCATTTCCCGCATCTTGCTCCAGCTGCCATTGTGCGCATTACACGCAAGTCCGACCCTTCGCTCGACCGTGACGACGAGATACTGCTTGTCCATGCCCGAAATTTCCGACGCGCTCATATGTTCGGCTTGGTGGCTGGGTTCCTCGAAGGAGGCGAGACTATCGAAGAATGTGCTCGACGTGAAGTGCGCGAGGAAGTGGGCATCGATATTAAGAATGTGCGTTATTTTGGCAGTCAGCCATGGCCATATCCGAGTGGAGTCATGATTGGCTTTACTGCCGAATATGCTGGAGGCGAGATAAGTCTTGATGACAATGAGTTGTCAGAAGCTCGTTTCTTCCGCCGTGACAATCTGCCTCAGATTCCTGATAAAGTGTCGATAGCACGACGACTCATCGACGACTGGCTTGAATCATAAGGTTTGACGAATAATATAGATTAGTATGGCTATGAATCAGTACAAGATACTTATCATCGATGACAATCAGTCGGTTCTTCGCTCGCTGAAAATTGTGCTCAATGGTGTGTTCCGTTCTGTCGTGACAGTTCCAGATCCGAAACTCATACCTGCTCTGTTGCAGGCAGGTGATGTCGATGTGGTGTTACTCGATATGAATTTCGATGCCCGGAAGCTTGACGGCGAGGAGGGGCTGTTCTGGCTCAACCGTATCAACGAGATGCCCCATTCGCCTGCGGTGGTACTGATCACGGCTTTTGGTGATATCGACCTGGCAGTAAGGAGTGTGCAGCAGGGAGCCGAGGACTTCATCACGAAGCCTTGGAACAATGAGACACTTATCCAGAAACTCGAAGCAGCCATCGAGAAACATCGAGCCAAGCAGCAGACGGCTACGCTTGCGGCTCAGGCAGCTACATTGCACGACAGGATAGAGGCCGATCAACAACTGTCGCTCGACGAATTGGAGAAGAAACATATCCTCGAGGTAGTCAGCCAGGAGCGAGGCAATCTGGTCAATGCTGCAGAGCGCCTTGGTATCTCTCGACAGACGCTATATAATAAACTGAAGAAATTCGGATATTTGTCATGAAACAACAGCACTATCACCTATATATGCTTCTCGTGGCATTGATGCTTCTCGCATCGGGAGGGCTTTTGGCGTATGCTTTATTTAGTGGTTGGAGCAAGTTGGCGCTGATAGCTTGTGCTGTATTATGTGTCGTGGTATTGATCGTGCAGTGGCGAGGGGCTTCGTTCCTGCCTGATCAAGTGAAGTATTTCTTGGGTTGTCTGCGATGTAAAGACTCGATGAGCCGCTTCCCCGAGACGCACGATGCTGAAATGAAAAAGATGTATGAGGATATGAACCTCATCATCCAGAAATATGGTCAGAGTCAGATGGAACTGGAGACGAAGCGTATGTACTACGACCGCATCCTCCGCATCATGACCCACGAATTGCGCAACTCCATCACCCCGATAATCTCGCTCAGCGAGGATATGAAGCAACGTGAATATTCGCGCGATGACAACCGTGAAGCCATCGAGGTGATCAATGAACAATGCACGTCGATCAAGACCTTCCTTGATGGTTATTACGAACTTACCAATCTGCCTAAACCCGAAATGAAAGAGACCGATGCCAAGCCGTTGCTGCAACACATTGAGCGACTTTATCCCGATCAGGGAATCTGCATCGAGTGTGCTCAGGAATTGAAACTGCTGTGTGATGAGGGCCAGATCAAACAACTGCTTATCAATCTTGTAAAAAATGCCATCGAGGCCGTTGGAACAGAGAAAATGAAAGACCTGAAGAAAGAAGGCATTCCCTCTGTAATGATTACGGCATCGGCTCCCGATGGCAAGCCTCGCATTTCGGTGAGCGACAAGGGACCAGGCATACCAGCCGACAAGCGCGAGGATATCTTCCTGCCATTCTATACGTCAAAGGCAGGAGGCTCGGGCATTGGATTGGCTCTGAGCCGACAGATCATGAATCTGCACAAGGGTTCGCTCACCTGTTCGGGCAATGAATCTGGTGGTGCGGTCTTTATCCTGCAATTCTAAATTAGTTTTTTACTCACTCTTCACTACCATACTGGGATTATCCTTGGCAATTCTCCAGACCTGAACGCTTATGGTCAGAGCTACAAATGTGGTCATGAGCAGGAAGATCGAGCCGTAGAAGAGGAAGCCAGTGTCGAATTTCTCACGAGCGGCTACTTCGCCTACATAATAAAACAGAATGTAAGTCAAGGCAAACGCGATGGATGCGGTGATGACCAGCAGGATGATGTAAAGGCGGGCAAAGCGGAGAGCAATGTGGCGAGCCTTGGCACCATTGATCTTGCGGATGGCCATTTCCTTGCGACGAGCAGCAGTATCGACCGTGATGGCAGAATAGACTCCAAGCAGCGTGATGATCAACGCTATGCAGGCAAAGAGCCAGAAGAGTGCAAGGAACTCTCGCATCGTGCTGTTGCGCTTTCGGACATAATCATAGAGACTTTCTAACTCCATATCATAATCCTTAGGTATCACCATACCCTTTTTGCGCATGTGCTCATTGAGCGCATGACAGAGTTCCTTGACTTTGCCAGGGTAACTCTTGACGCAAAAAGAGCCATTGTTCACTGGGTGAGTAAAATAAATACCACCTTGCTGGTACATTCTATTGTTACCGTTTCCATTAATTGATGTCTTAAGCATCAGATTGTCAATCACACCTACAATGGTTGCGTAGCGGATGAACGTGCTTTGAGCATCTGAGTTCTCCTGTGTGCTGAGGAACCGTGTATTGTTGGCCTCAGGCAGGAGGTCAAGCTGATCGCCTACGTCGAGGTGATGGTAATCGGCAATGAGTTGGTCGATAAGGACTTCATCGGGTCGCTCTGTCAAACGACCACGGAGCAATGGCAGATGGAGGAACGACAGCACGTTGGTTTCGATGTTTGTCTGGCTTACCTGCAGTGTGTCACCTTGTTCGTTCAGCACTTTCAGACCATTCCATGCTGGGAACTCAAAACCGGATGTGTAGTAATCCAGAGCCACCACCTCTTTGACCGAAGGGATGGCTTGCAGTTCAGCTTCGATCTCAGCTTTGGATTCAGAACTGAACCCGTAAGGCAAGAACAGGATATCCTTTTTCTCCTGTATGCTTAACCATGGAATCTGAGCCTCTTCGTTGGTGCGGATCTGCATGATCAATGCCCCTAACAAGGTGATGAACAGGAAGCCAATGAACATTTGCCAACCGATCAGAATGTTTCGTCCTATATGACGACCAGGCCTGCGACCTGTTGAGGTCTTCATTGCCTCCTGCAGCGAATCCTTGCGGATGCGAGCCACAGCAAGCCAAGCCACGCAGAAGCCGATGAGGAGCAGGATGCCAAGGTGCAGGAGTGTCTGTCGCATCATCTCGCCCGTATCGAATATATAGTGAGAGATCGTATCTATCTTGATATCGATGAGAGGAGCGCAGAACTCAACGATCAGGAGAGTGACAAAACCTACGATGACCAGAGTCACGACAATCTGCGTGCTGATCATAATCCAGAGGTCGCGGGTGTGTGCTCCATGTGCCCGGCGCAGGGTATATTCACGGCGGCGCATCATGATGTTGCCGATGAGCAGGTGGAAGAAGTTGCTGAGAGCCGAAAGCAGGATCAGGAGACCTGGAGCTGCTATGATGAGCATAAGCAGGGCAAAAAGCCAGTAGCTATTATACTCTCTCTCGATATCGAAGGGAGGATCGACCGACAAATATTCTGCTACCTCCCCCTGATTGTCAACGACATATTGCCAGACAAGAATACGTGCGGCATCGACTTTGGCTACAAACTTATCGATGTCGGTACCTTCGCGCAAGAGAATGCGTGTATTATAGAAATAAATCCATTCCGAATTTTCTGTTTCTACCCAGTGCAGAATGCCGTCTGTGTCATTCAATACCCATGCCGCAAGTGAGCCAAAGGGGAGAATGGTGTTGTTGTAGGGCAGATCTTCCACCACAGCTTGTACGGTGTAGGTAGGGGTGGCAGATATATTGCCTGAAAAACGCTTGCCTCCCATGGCAGTGAACTGCTCGCCAATGGCAGCATCTGGACTTCCGAAGAGTTTGCGAGCCCATCTTTCGGTAATCACGAAGCTATTGGTCGAATGTTCTGCTGCATGCCAGCTTCCTGCCAGTAGGCGAGGGTTGTAGATATGGCGCAGAGTAGTGTCACATTCGATAGTAATCAGCTCGTAATTCTGGTCAAGACGCTCATTGTGGTAGGTATGGCTTTCTGTCTGAAGGCGGAACACGCTCTCGATCTCGGGGAATTTATCCTGCAGGCCATCAAACATATGTGATCTGACCGATGGATAATGGTGACCCGTCCACAGTTCCATCACACGGTCGTGGTTTTCATAATATGAATCGACAGTGCGAAATCCGTTCACATAGTACATGCAGATGCCGAAGCAGAAAAACGACACGGCAAGTCCAACGATTGTAAACAGCGTCTGGACCTTATTGCGCAACAAATTGCGAAAGGCTATGGATAAATAATGCTTGATCATCTTGATTCTGTTTATTCATTTTTCACTACAGTTGCCACATTTATTCTTGCGGCCTTCTCTAATTGATAGATAAGTGTCAGCAAAGTGATGAGGACAACTATGCCGAGGGCTTCAATATATATTATTGGAGTAAGAGGTGCGCTTTCGATAAACGACTCTGTGTAACGATGGATGAGCAGGTAGGAGACAGGAATGCTTAGGGCAAAAGTAGCCGTTAGCATATAGATATATTTCCTGCCGAGCAGCAGATAGATATCTTTGCGATGAGCTCCATGAGCCTTGCGAATAGCAATTTCACGATAGCGCTGACGAATGTCGAAGAGCGAGAGTCCGAGCAAGCCAAGACAGCAGACGATGACAGCAATGACAGATAGGAGCGAATAGACCTGTGCTATCAGACAATCTTCTCTGTGTTGATCCTCTATCTCTTATATCGATGGCGTGGCTCTCGGCTGTTGTCTCGTGGTGCAGATAGCGGCTGAGTAATATGCATCAGGCAAGACTTAGTGCCAGTCCGAAGATGTTGATGCCCGTGAAAACCTTCTGGCGAGAGAGCGTGCGTAGGGCTTGTTTTATGTAAAGAATATGCATAATTGCAAGAGCAATTTGATTAGCATCGGCTTACATCTCTACTTTCTCTACCACTTGTCCGTCGAACAGATTCACAATGCGATCAGCATACATAGCATCCTTCTGCGAGTGAGTCACCATGACGATGGTGGTGCCGTCCTTGTGGAGCTCCGAGAGGAGTTCCATCACCTCATGGCCATTCTTTGAGTCGAGGTTACCTGTTGGCTCATCGGCCAGGATAAGCGTAGGTTTTGATACTACGGCACGAGCGATGGCTACGCGCTGCTGTTGACCACCTGAGAGCTGCGCAGGGAAATGCTTGGCGCGATGGCTGATGGCCATACGCTCCATGGCGTCCTGAATGCGCTTCTTGCGCTCGCTCTTTGGTAGGCCCATGTAGAGCAATGGTAGTTCGATGTTCTCCTCCACATTGAGATCTTCGATGAGGTTGAAGGCCTGGAAGACGAAGCCTAAGGTACCCTTGCGGATGTCGGTACGCTCTGACTCAGACTTCTTGCTTACATCCACGCCATCGAGCAGATACTCGCCACTGGTAGGATTATCGAGCAAGCCTACGATATTTAATAAGGTGGATTTACCACAACCTGATGGACCCATGATAGCCACGAACTCACCTTTCTCGACGG
>JAEDEY010000087.1 GCA_016293065.1 Bacteroidales bacterium | reverse complement strand
TTGAGCCGAAAACGGGACTCGAACCCGTGACCCACGCATTACGAATGCGTTGCTCTACCAACTGAGCCATTTCGGCAATGATTTTGAACGCGCAAAGATAGATAATAAATTTCAAAATGCCAAGTTTTTTTGCTAAATTCTGCATTTAAATGTTGCGCGACGACGATTTATCTCGTAGTCAAAATACTTCCACTGGTCTTGTACCTTTGTATTATCGACCAACTGAGGGTATGCCGACACATAACGATAGCCATTACGATGACCCACTTCGATGAGATCTGTGAAGATGAGAGAAGTGACTCCTTTGCCTTGATAGTCAGGACGAACGGCAATGAGCATCAAGTCCCATATATCTGTTCCTCCACGCTTGTGCATAGCCTTGTACAGATGATACCAACCCAGAGGCAACATTCGGCCCTTGGCTTTTTGCAATGCGCTGGACATTGACGGACAAGTAATGGCAAAACCGATGAGATTGTCGTCACGATCGGTTACGAGACGGATACAGTCAAGCCTCAACAATGGAAGATAGAGGTCGATATAATACTGAATCTGATTGTCGTCGAGTTCTGACACGCAATATAGAGGCGAATAAGCTTCGTTGAGCAGTTCGAAGATCTTGTGCCCCCACTTTTCGCGAAGCCTTGTGCGACTGGTTTCGGAGAATGATCGCAAGCCGTAGCGTGAACGCACAAAGGCTGCTACCTGTTTATGCTTGTCGGTGAGCTGGTCTGGTATAGGAATGACATACTCGTTCCATTGAGCATCAACTTCCATACCATAGGCCGCAAAGTGGTCAACATAATAAGGATAGTTGTAGATTGTTGACATCGTAGAGAGTTGGTCGAAGCCCTCGGTCAATGCCCCCTCATAATCAAGATCGGTCATACCTAAGGGACCAGCAAGCGAATCCATGCCATGTTCCCGACCCCACGCTGCCACTGCATCGAGCAGAGCCTTGCTGACCTCAAGATCGTTGATGAAATCGATATAACCAAATCGACAGAGACGATGTCCGGTCTTTTGGTTATATCGAGGATTGATGAAGCCTGCAATACGTCCTACAGGCTTACCCATATCGTTGATTGCCATGAAGAAAACAGAGTCGCAAAACCATAAAGCTGGATTATGTCGAGGATCAAGATTGTTTACCTCGTCACTGATGATGGGCGGAACATAACAATCGTTGCCCTTATACAAATCGATAGCGAACTTGACGAAACGCTTCAGTTGCTTGCGACCTCTGATTTCCTTGACTGTGATCATTGCTTATGAATGATGAGAATGGTGATGATGGTCATGAGGATGTGCAACGACCTCCTTGGCACGAGCCAATGCTCCATTGATATGGTCATAGATGTTCTTCTCACCTATTACACCGAAGAGGCTTGTGTGCTTGATGACACGAAGCACTTCAGGACGCACACCAGAAAGGATGACGCGGATGCCATCTTCGTGACTCTTCTCAACAAAGACCTCAAGGTTGTGAAGACCTGTGGCATCGACAAATGGTACCTTGCGCATACGTATGATACGTACAACTGGAGTTTCGAAGGTCTGAGAGGCGAGCTCCTCGAATCGGTTTGCAATGCCGAAGAAGAATGGGCCATCGATCTCATATATCTGGACACCCTCAGGAATCTCGAGATGCTCCTCATCGCTTGTCACCATGATATCAGAATCGTCGTGTACTGCAACCTCACCATGGAGCAAAGACACATGGCTGGTCGATGCAATGCGACGGAGAAGAAGGAGACATGCAAGAACAAGGCCAAACTCGATAGCCACTGTGAGATCGAAAATCACTGTGAGAAGGAAAGTGACCACAAGCACAGCAATGTCGCTCTTAGGATTCTTGAGCAGAGCACGGCAAGTGCGCCAACCCGACATGTTGTAAGACACAATCACAAGCACACCTGCGAGACATGCCATAGGTATATAGTTGGCCAATGGCATCAGTACAAGAAGGATGAGCAGAAGCACAAGAGCATGGATAACGCCTGCTACAGGAGTCTTGCCTCCGTTGTTGATGTTGGTCATAGTGCGTGCAATGGCACCAGTGGCAGGAATACCGCCAAACAATGGAGAAACGATATTGGCAACACCCTGTCCGATGAGCTCAGTATTGGAATTATGACGATCGCCAATCACACCATCGGCAACAGCAGCTGAGAGAAGCGACTCGATGGCACCAAGGATAGCGATGGTAAATGCGATAGGCATAAGACTGCGAATCATTTCGTAGGTAATAGTTGGGACAACCATCTGAGGAAGCTTTGCCTCAATCTCGAAACGGTCGCCAATGGTGTCAATGCCCTCAATACCAAGGAAATGCTTCAGGCCAAGTACGATCAAAGTACCAAAGATGATAGCATAAAGCGAACCAGGAATCTTATTCAGACCAGGCACCCGCTTGAAAGCCTTTGGCGAGAAGATGATGAGGAGGACGCTGACAAGCGCCACAACAAAGTTCCAGAGATTGAACGTGTCGATATGTTCGAAATAGCATATCCACTTACCGATGAAATCACCAGGAGTCTTTAGCGGAGCCATGAGTTGAGCACCTGTTTCAGAATCGATGATCGGCAATCCGTCCTCGCCTAACACCGCCTGCTTCAGACCAAAGATATCGCCCATCTGTGTAGTGAAGATAGTCAAGGCAATACCTGCTGTGAAACCGATAATGATAGGATAAGGTATGAACTTGATTACCGTTCCAAGCTTGAATACACCCATGAGAATAAGGAGCACGCCAGCGAGGATAGTAGCTATTGTAAGACCAAGGAGACCATATTCAGGATTGGTCACAATGCCATAGATGATTACTATGAAAGCTCCGGTAGGTCCACCAATCTGAACCTTTGAACCACCCAATACAGAAATGATGAAACCTGCTACAATAGCTGTGATGATGCCTTTCTCAGGCGATACACCGCTCGCAATACCGAATGCAATTGCCAAAGGAAGGGCAACGATACCTGTGATGAGTCCAGCCAAGGCATCCTGACCAAACTTCTGCTTATCGTAGTCCTTAAGGCAACTGAAGAATTTCGGCTTGAAATCGAAAAACGAAATGATATTCTTCATACCACAAAAAATACCTTAAAATAATGTTATTAGTCACATAGAGAAAGAATCTCTTCCTCAAAAAATAGTATATAATTTGAATTTGTTATTACTTTTCACCGAAAGCGAGGTCACCAGCATCGCCTAAACCAGGAACGATATATTTATGCTGGTTAAGGAACTCATCTATCGCTCCTACCCATACTGTAGCATCGTTAGGCAACTTGTCTTCAAGATATTCGATAGCCTGACGGCTGGCAATTACAGACACTACATGCAACTTGTCGGGTGTGCCCTTTGACAGTAATGCTTCATAGGCCAATTCCATCGAACCGCCAGTAGCGAGCATTGGATCACAAAGCACCAAAACCTTATCGTCAAGACTTGGCGATGCAATATATTCGATATGAATATCAAAGTTGTAGTCATCGTTGTAATTGCGATAAGCACTCACAAATGCATTCTCGGCGTCATCGAAAATGTTGAGCACTCCCTGATGGAGAGGCAATCCTGCACGCAAGATGGCTGCAACCACGATTTGGTCACTTGGCACATTGACATCAGCTATGCCCAATGGTGTGGTAACATCCTGAGATTCGTAGTTGAGTCCTTTGCTAATCTCGTAAGCGATTATTTCGCCTATGCGCTGGACATTGGTACGGAAACGGATACGGTCGTTCTGGATGTTCACATCGCGCATTTCGGCAATGAACTTGTTTACTACAGAATTGGTTTTAGAGAAATCTACAACTTTCATACTATACTTGTTTTTCGAATAATCGTCATGCGTGAGCAGAATAATTTTTGCAAAAATAATGTTTTTTTACTTTAAATGAACTTTTTTTGCAAAATCTCTTGCTTCCTTTCCAAATAATAAAGAACTTTGCAAGCCACATCTTATAATATTATATAATTAATGCAATGAAAAAGATTCTTTATATCCACGGATTCGGTTCGGCTGGTTCGACAGGCACAGCCACCATTATGCGCAATCTGCTATACGAAAAAGACGTTCGCGTTGTTTCGCCCGATGTACCAGTCTCTCCTCTCGAAGCCTTGCAGTTCCTTAAGGATTTTGCAGAACAGGAACAACCCGACCTCATCATCGGCACATCGATGGGAGGCATGTATGCCGAACAACTCCGCGGCTACAAGCGCATTCTGGTCAATCCTTCATTCCACATGGCCCGACTATTAACTTTCAGAGGTCTGGGCAACTATGATTTTCAGAATAAACGTGCAGATGGAGCAACACGCTTCAAGGTTGACAAGCAGATGATTGCAGAGTTCAAGGAAGTCGAGAAACTGTCGTTCAAAGGACTGACTCCCGAAGACAAGAAGAACGTCTATGGTATGTTTGGACGAAACGATCCGACAGTCCACACTCAAGATGACTTCACAAAAGTCTATGGTAAAGAGCATTTCGTCGTATTCGAGGGCGAACATCGTCTCAACGATAAAATACTGAAGCACGACGTATTACCTATTATCGAAGAAATATTAGTCTTATAAAGCAATGTTTTTCAATCTGTAAATAGCAAAAGTGTTACAAAGATGTGAAAAAGTAGCCAAAATACATTGATTTCTGTAAAAAATCATTAATTTGTTTTGTGCAATGGATTTTTCGCTGTAAATTTGCACTCGAAAATGAAAAGATAGATTTATAGGTAATGTTACAGTAATTGAATTTTTACTTTTCTAAATCATTGTTTGTTTTGGTAAGTGTGTATTTTAAGAAAATGAGCCGATGTGATATTGGTTCATTTTTTTTTGCAGTTTCTTGTGGTTATGAAATAAAAGTTGTATCTTTGCGGCTGCAAATGATAATAACTCTCGCTAACTCCCCCAAAAGAAAAGAATATGCCAAAGGAAAAATCGAACATAAAAGAGCGCATCAAACTGGAACTGAAAGAGCCTGACATGTATAAGGTAATCATGCATAATGACGACTTCACGACGATGGACTTCGTTGTTATGGTGCTCAAAACTGTGTTTTACAAAGATGATGTCTCTGCTAAACAACTCATGCTCACCGTGCACAAGAAAGGAAAAGCCCAGATTGGGCTATATACCTACGACATGGCTGTGAGTAAGTGTATGAAAGCTATGAACATGGCTCGAAAAGAAGGTTTTCCTTTCAAAGTGACGTGGGAAGCAGACAGATGAAAACTGAAAGACAAAGATGGAAAGAGACAGGAATACAGAGAAGGCTCTACAAGATGCCATCAACTATGCAGTCGAAGAACGCAAGGAATTTTTGACGCCTGAGATGCTGCTCATGTTCATCATGCAGCAGTTTGAGGGCTCAATTCTCATGCATCAATATCAGCACCAAGTGTATGAAATATGCGACGAACTGAAAAAGTCGGCTGATAGTGTAGATCGCGTGCCCGACGATATCAAGGAGTATCAGCTCATAGCATCCAATCAGCTCATAGAGTTGATAGAAATGGGTGAGAAGAATGCTATTAATGCAGGCCGTTCGCAACTCGAACTGCAGCATTTGTTGTGTGCCATCCTCGATCTAAAGGATTCGTTTGCCAAATATGCCCTTTGTAAATATACGACTAACGACAAGGTGGAACTTCTTACATCGATAGTCGATGTGTATGACGAAGATTGGAATGACACGTTTAACATTGACGATATTGAAGATGACTATGATGGCGAACAAAGCGAGAAAGACCAGAACTGGCGCAAGCTCGTGACATGTGTCAACGACAAACTCAAGGAACACAATCCACTCATCGGACGCGACCAGGAACTCGATCGTACAATCCAGGTACTGTGCAGACGCGAAAAGAACAACCCTTTGCATGTTGGCGAATCAGGCGTGGGAAAGACAGCTCTCGTATATGGTCTTGCCCAAAGAATAGAGTCGGGCAATGTGCCTGAGCGTCTGAAAGGCGCACGTATCTATCAGATGGATATGGGTTCGATGGTGGCTGGTGCCAACTATCGCGGTGATTTTGAGAAACGTATTAAGTCAGTGATGGATGGCGCGACAGAGGAAGGCAATGCCATCATATATATCGATGAGATCCACACCCTGATAGGGTCTGGTACGGGTAGTGACGGTTCGCTCGATGGAGCCAACATACTCAAACCTTATCTCGAAAGCGGTGATTTGCGTTTCATTGGTTCGACGACTTATCAGGAATATAACCGATATGTTCAGCAGAAGAAAGGCCTTGTACGTCGTTTCCAGCTCATTGATATCCAGGAGCCTTCGATCGAAGAAACCATTCGCATCATGGAAGGACTGAAAGAAAAATATGAGTCGTATCATGGGGTAAGATATGCAGAGGGCGTGATTCGCTATGCAGTAGAAGCAAGTGCCAAGCATATCAACGACCGCTTCCTTCCCGACAAGGCCATAGACCTTATCGACGAAGCTGGTGCTTACCGTGTGATGCATCCACAGATGCGTAAATACAAGCAACAATTGTGCAAGGTTAGTAAGCAGACCGTCGATAAGGATATCATCAACGAAGTCTTGGCTCGTGTCTGCAAGATTGACCCGAAGTCGCTCCACGAAGATGATAGCCAGAACCTTGAGACTCTCGAAACCCGCATCTCAGATCAGATATATGGACAGGACAAGGCTGTGCGTCAGGTGGTTGAGGCCGTACAGATGGGCAAGGCCGGTCTGCTCGAAGACGGCAAACCTATTGCTTCACTGCTCTTTGTAGGTCCTACTGGCGTGGGCAAGACCGAGGTGTGCAAGGTGTTGGCAAAGGAACTTGGAATTGAGCTGGTGCGATTCGACATGTCGGAATACACCGAGAAGCACACCGTGGCGAAGCTCATCGGCTCGCCTGCTGGCTATGTGGGATACGAAGACGGCGGATTACTCACCGATGCTATTCGCAAGACTCCTAACTGCGTGCTCCTTCTCGACGAGATAGAAAAAGCTCATTCCGACATATATAACATAATGTTGCAAGTGATGGACTACGCGCGACTCACAGACAACAAGGGACAGAAAGCCGACTTCCGCCATGTCATCCTCATCATGACATCCAATGCAGGTGCACAATATGCTCATCAAGCATCGGTGGGCTTCGGCTCATCGGTATCATCGGGCGAAGCCATGCTATCGACCGTCAAGAAGACATTCAAGCCAGAGTTCTTGGCTCGACTGTCGGGAACGGTGGTGTTCAACGACATGGATCGCGTGATGGCTGGCTTGATTCTCGACAAGAAACTGCGTCAACTGTCGATGCGTCTGGCTTCGCGCAAAGTGACGATGCAACTGAGTAATGACGCACGCGAACTGCTGCTCGACAAGGGTTACTCTCGCAAGAATGGCGCTCGTGAGATGGATCGCATCATCAATCAGATGCTCAGTCCGATGCTGATGCGCGAGATTCTGTTTGGCAAATTGAAAAAGGATGGCGGAAACGTCATAATTGACAGAAAAGACAATGATTTATTTATTAGATGAGAAAATAATCGGCTTTCCCGATCCTCATGATGGAGATGAAGACGGTCTCTTTGCCGTAGGTGGTGACCTATCGACCGAACGCTTGCTCCTCGCCTATTCCTATGGCATCTTCCCATGGTATGCCTATCGTCCAGAAGATAACAGGATAGAGAACATCAATCCCAAAACAGGCAAGCCATATATAGAATGGTGGTGCCCGATGCAGAGATTCGTGATATTTCCAAAGGAGATTCACATCTCTCACTCAATGCGTCAGGAACTGAAAAAACTACAAACTGGCGATTTGTCGGTGACTTTCAGCACAGCATTCGATCAGGTTATCGAAGCTTGCAGTGTTGAGAGCTGCGGCACCGATAGAAACAGCCAGGTTGGAGCTTGGCTGGGCGAGGATATGAAAAAGGCTTATAATGAGATGTTCAAGAAAGGCTATGCGGCAAGCGTAGAAGTGTGGGACAAGGAGCATAACCTCATCGGAGGACTTTATGGACTCACTCTCGGCTATGGGTTCTTTGGCGAGAGTATGTTCTCGCTCAAACCTAATGCCTCGAAGATTGCGCTTATAGTCCTTGCCAAGTATCTTGAACAACGCGGTATTGCACTCATTGACTGCCAGCTTGAGACGGCTCATCTACGCAGCATGGGCGGACGATTCATCCCATACGACGAGTATCTGAAGCTCATACATGGAGAATAGTCGTCGTTGCATAGTATTCCTCATAATGCCCACCTCCGCCTAAATTACAAAAGAAAACAAAAACTCAAATCAACCTATATGAATACTTTCCGTTCATCGGTACTTGCAGGCATCTGCATCGGCATAGCAGGCTTTGGCTATCTTGCCGAAAAGAGCATCAT
>JAEDEY010000086.1 GCA_016293065.1 Bacteroidales bacterium | reverse complement strand
CAGGCATCTGCATCGGCATAGCAGGCTTTGGCTATCTTGCCGAAAAGAGCATCATTGGTGCCGTACTATTCGCGTTCGGCTTACTTACAGTCGTTCATTATGGCTTACGTCTTTACACAGGCACTGCTGGATTTATCAAGAAGAATGAGGGCGGACGCTTACTGTTCATCCTCTTCGGCAACATTGTCGGCTGTCTTATCGTGGCACTCATTGCACGATGCTCACCGATGCCACTACAGGATATTGCACAGAAAATCCTTGAAGGGCGTCTGGCTGTTGGTCCGCTCAAAGGCGGAGTTCTCGCCATCGGTTGCGGTTTCATCATGACCACGGCAGTCACCTTTGCGCGTAAGGGTCAGAACCTTCCTCTGCTATTCGGTGTACCACTCTTCATCATGTGCGGATTCCCTCACTGTGTGGCCGATGCCTACTATTACCTGTGCGTCCCTATGTCGTTTTTGGCCGACAACTGGCTGAGCGTCATTGTCTTCTACGTCAGCATAGTCATCGGCAATTTCATTGGTTGTAATCTCTACCGACTTATTTGGCGCGACTGAGATTATACTAATTGAAAGAAGTGACAATCATCATTTGAATCTGTCACCCCAGAGAGACTGCAGATGTGCTTTCAGACGATCTTCCTGAGCATTTGACTGCGGGCAGTAGAACCTTGCCCCCTTCAATGCATCGGGAAGATATTGTTGTTTGACGAAGTGTCCCTCGTAGTTGTGTGCATATTTATAGTCCTTGCCATAACCCATCTTCTCCATCAACTTGGTCGGAGCATTGCGAAGATGCAAAGGCACAGCAACATTACCAGTCTGCTCAACGGTTTGCAATGCAGAATTGATGGCATTATAAGCCGAATTACTCTTTGGAGAACTGGCAAGATAGACACAAGCTTCAGCCAATGGGATCCTTCCTTCTGGCCATCCTATCTTTTGCACTGCATCGAAGGCGGCATTGGCAAGCAGCAAGGCATTGGGATTGGCAAGTCCGATGTCTTCTGACGCACTGATGACAAGACGACGGGCAATGAATGCCGGATCCTCTCCTCCTGCTATCATTCGCGCCATATAATAGATTGCTCCATCTGGGTCGCTGCCCCTGATACTTTTTATCATTGCCGAAACAAGATCGTAGTGCAGTTCACCACCTTTATCGTATGCCATAGGATTCTCCTGTAGTCGTGCAACGACCCTTGCGTCATCTATAACAACTACATTGTCCGTTGCTAAATCTTCATCATCTTCTTCCTCATCTTCTTCATATTCAATATCATCATAGTCGGTACACACCAATTCTATGATGTTCAAGAACTTTCGGCAATCACCACCTGCATATCGCAACATTGCTTGAGTCTCTTTCACCTCGACTTTTTTCTTCGAGATTATTGGATCTTCTTTCAACACACGGTCGAGCAGCCCAAGCAGATCGTCGTCGTTGAGTGGCTGAAGCGTATAGACCTGACAGCGAGACAGAAGCGGACGAATAATCTCGAAGCTCGGATTCTCAGTCGTAGCTCCTATCAAGGTCACAGTGCCATTCTCCACTGCTTCGAGTAACGAATCCTGCTGTGACTTAGAAAAACGATGAATCTCGTCGATAAACAATATCGGCGAACGCTTGCTGAAAAAAAGGTCTTTCTTGGCTCGATCTATTACCTCACGCACATCCTTCACACCACTCGACACAGCCGATAGCGTGTAGAAGGGCAAGTCAAGAGTCTGTGCTATGATTCTTGCCAATGTGGTCTTGCCTACACCAGGAGGACCCCACAGAATGAAAGATACCAGACGACCTGACTCAATCATTCGACGCAACACAGCATTCTGACCGACCAGATGCTTCTGTCCGACATACCCATCAAGACTCTTAGGTCTCATTCTCTCAGCCAAAGGTTGCATACGCAAAAAACAATGAAGAATTATATTATTATATCTTTACTACTAAATTAACGCCAACAGCATCAAAATTGAAATCGTCCAATCCTATCGTCACTCCTACTCTCATCAGGTTCAGCAGATTCATTCCTCCTGATAATTCATTATGCATCTGTCGGCCGACGACCTTAACAGCATGAGCCTGTGCATACCATAAGAGATTTGTCCATTCAGCGTGAGCTTCGACCCAAGGCTTGGAAGTCGAAAGCTCGTAGTTGTCAAGCAACGAGAAGAGCGCAATATTGGGTTTGGTCTGCAATGCAAATGCTGATGCGTCAAAGTGATGCATATCCATGAGCATTACATTGTTGCGCACAGGAAAGAAACCTGATGAAGCCTGATAGACAATCTTCTGATTCTTGCCCCAGCCATCGCACATACCCGACACCATGGCTTCGAGCGACAGATAACGCAACTGCCCACCAATACCAGTTGTGCCTCGCAACGAGAAAGTAGGATATTCCGACTGCGAACAGGCATTCATGTCGTTTTCGACCACTATCATTCTGCCAGGAATATAGTCAACCTGCCAGTCAAGACGCAATATTTTGTCTGTTCCGAAGTCCGCCATCGGCACTCCTCCCACTATAGGGATATTTGGCGAAGCGTCCTTGCCGAAGATGCTTGTAGTACGGTGGTTGACCATCTGACTGCGTTTCTCCCAAGCTATGAGAGCCGTGAGTTGCAAATCCGACGAAAGTGCGCCATAGAGTCTTGCTCCGACTGAGGTCTGTTCATATAGCTTGAAATGATTCCAGCCAAACAGAGCCGTAGCAAACGAGCGTTCGGTATCGCCCATCACTGGATAGCGGTCGAAGTCGTTGGTGATCCTGCCGCCAAACACCTCTAAGAAGCCAAAGTACTGAGGAGCGAACACATATCGCAAAGCGCCACGTGCCATTAGCTTCTCGCGCGAACAAGCCCACTTGACGTTTTCGTCGATCTCGATGCGCGAATAGTCTGTAAGCACTTTGCCAAAGGTTGCCTTAGGACCAATTGCAAAACCATTGACGAAATCTACGGTCATCAGACTGCCCACACCATCATCTACCCTGATGAAATAGTCACCATTTCTGAACACACCTCCCTTGACCAACATTGTCTGCCAGTCAGAACCTTGAAATAAAGGCAATTTAGCCTGCCCACGCAGTGCCATAGGCAAAGCAAAGAGCAGGCTTATAGTTATGAATCTGAAAAAGTGTTTCAATCTTCTATATCAATGAGCTGCCTCAAATTCATCGAGGAAGCGTTGGTCGTTCTCCGAGAAGAGACGCAAGTCCTTGACACGATACTTGAGGTTAGCGATACGTTCAACTCCCATACCGAAGGCATAACCAGTGTATTCCTTGCTGTCTATGCCACTTGCTTCGAGCACATTAGGATCGACCATGCCGCATCCTAAGATCTCAAGCCAACCCGAACCCTTGCACATCGAACATCCCTTACCTTTGCAGAGCGTACAGCTCACATCCATCTCTGCACTTGGCTCGGTGAATGGGAAGTAAGAAGGACGAAGGCGGATCTGAGTGTCTGGACCGAACATCTCGCGTGCAAACTGCAGGAGTACCTGCTTGAGGTCGGCAAAGCTTACGTTCTTGTCGATATACAAACCCTCGACCTGATGGAAGAAACAATGCGCACGAGCAGAGATAGCCTCATTGCGATAGACACGACCCGGACAAACTACGCGGATTGGTGGTTTCTGCTGACCCATTGTGCGCACCTGAACCGAACTGGTATGGCTGCGGAGAACTACAATAGGGTTCTGCTGAATGAAGAAGGTATCCTGCATATCGCGAGCAGGATGGTCGTCAGCAAAATTGAGAGCTCCATAGACATGCCAGTCATCCTCAACCTCCGGACCTTCGGCAATCGAGAATCCAAGGCGAGCAAAGATGTCGATGATCTCCTGCTTGACAAGGCTTAGAGGGTGGCGTGTACCAACCTCGTCAGGATAAGCTGGACGGGTAAGGTCGATGCTGTCGTCGATATGATCAGTCTGCTGATACTGATTCTTGAGAGCCTCGAGCTTGTCGGTCGCAGCAGTCTTGAGTGCATTGAGTTTCTGACCAATTTCACGCTTCTGTTCAGGAGCCACAGTGCGGAAATCGTTCATAAGCGCAGAGATCGCTCCTTTCTTGCTCAAATATTTGATACGCAAAGCCTCGATCTGTTCTGCATTCTCAGCATGAAGGCCTTCAATTTCGGCCATCAATTGGTTGATTTTCTCTATCATATTATTTGAAATAGTCTTGTTTCTTGTTAAAATTCGGCGCAAATATAATAAATTTGAACGTGAAAGCGAAATTTTAGATAAAAATTATGTATATTCGCGTTCAAATAAAGTCTAAAAGGCATCATGAGTGACATAAGCAATAACATTTTAACCCGCGTTAAGCAATACCTGTCAGACAATGACCTGCTGCAATCGGACAGTCCTCTCATCTTCGTGGGACTGAGCGGAGGCAGTGATTCTGTGGCTCTCATCCATATCCTGAAGTCGCTTGGATATGCCAATGTCATTGCCACACACTGTAACTTCCAGCTGCGTGGAGAAGAGTCGGAACGAGACCAGACGTTCTGCGAAAGTCTGTGCAAGCAGCTACGAGTCAAACTCTATAAGCGGAGGTTTGCCACAACCGATTACATGGAGCGTAAACACCTCTCTCTCGAGATGGCTTGTCGTGAACTGCGTTACAACTGGTGGGCAGAACTTGTCAATACATTCGTGAGCGATGTTCCTGCCACAAATCGCTTCGTGGCTGTGGGACACCATCTCGATGATAGTATAGAAACTGTCTTAATGAACCTGATGCGAGGTACTGGCATCAACGGACTCACGGGCATTGTGCCTTTCAATCAGGCAACCAAGGTCGTTCGCCCACTGCTCTGCCTCACTCGAAACGATATCATCAGCTATGTCGAGGACAATGACTTGGGCTATGTTACTGATTCAACCAACCGCGAGAACGACTGCCAGCGCAACAGCATTCGCAACAGACTGCTGCCACTCATGGAGGAAATCAACTCCAACACTCGCCGTGGCATCATCAACACTATGGCTCACCTGCAGGAGATACGCGACATAGCCTATCAGCACATCGAAGAGAAGCTGCACGAGCATGTGAAGACAGAAGACCGAAGCGGCTGGATAATACGTCACCTCATGACTCGCGACATGGATGTCAACCGTGGAGATTTCCCGACCCTCGTGCGCGAGTTCATCCTGTCTCAAGGCATCAGACTACACCCAAACACTCTGGCAGAAGTGGTGCAGTCGGCACGCATTGGCGAAAGGAAGATATATCAGGGCGAAGGATACTGGATATGCAACAGCGAAGACGACCTGCTGGCAGAAACCAAACCTCTCGACTTCAACAACGAAGTATACGAAATCCACGGAACAGAGATTGTACCTGGGTGCAACGCGACCGATATGTATAATGTCTTTATAACCACACCTGACAAGCTCGAGAGCTTGCATGTTGATGCGACAATGACGCTTATCGATGCCGACAAGGTGCATCTGCCTCTCATCATGCGCCATTGGCAAGAGGGAGATCGCATATTGCCTTTCGGTCGAAAAAAGACAAAACTGGTCAGCGACTTCATGAACGATGCGCATTTCTCATGGTGGCAGAAAGCAACCAACTGGCTCGTCACTGATTCCGACGGCACCATACTATGGGTCTATGGACTCCGTTCGAGCGATGTGGCAAGGATCGACAGCCAGACTAAGAAGGTGATAGCGATAGTCGGTCCTGAATTTTAATAAAACAATTGCTAATCATTAATTCATTATTTTTTTTATTGCTAATAATAAACTTACATTATATATCATTATGGCACAGACAGTTGACGACAAAAAGATCATCTTCTCCCTGGTGAATTGCACACACACGATTCCACAGACGCAGAAGACAGTATTGAAGAACATCTACATCAGCTTCTTCTATGGCGCAAAGATCGGTATCATCGGTCTCAATGGCGCAGGTAAATCAACTCTGATGAAGATCATCGCTGGCATCATACAGCCTTCACAGGGCGAGGTGGTGTGGAGCCCCGGATATAGCGTAGGCTATCTGGAGCAGGATCCAAAACTCGATGAGACAAAGACAGTCAAGGAGAACATCATGGAGGGCGTACAGTACATCTATGATGCACTCAAGGAATACGACGAGGTAAACATGAAGTTTGCCGAACCAGAGTATCTTGAAGACCCAGACAAGATGGATCAGCTCATCAACCGTCAGGCTGAGCTGCAGGACATCATCGACTCGACCGACGCATGGAATATCGACTCTAAGCTCGAACGCGCTATGGCAGCACTTCACTGTCCTCCAGGTGACTGGGGCGTGCAGACTCTCTCGGGAGGTGAACGCCGTCGTGTGGCCCTCTGCCGTCTGCTCCTCAAGAAACCTGATGTGCTCCTCCTCGATGAGCCTACCAACCACCTTGACGCAGAATCAATCGACTGGCTCGAACAGCATCTCCAGCAGTATGAGGGTACAGTGATTGCAGTCACCCACGACCGTTACTTCCTTGATGATGTGTCGGAGTGGATTCTCGAGCTCGACCGTGGAGAAGGCATTCCATGGAAGGGCAACTACTCTTCATGGCTCGACCAGAAGACAAAGCGCATGGCTCAAGAGGAAAAGACTGCCAGCAAGCGTCGAAAGACTCTCGAACGCGAGCTTGAATGGGTCCGCATGGCACCAAAGGCTCGTCAGGCCAAAGGTAAGGCTCGACTCAACTCTTACGACAAGATGATCAATGAGGAACAGAAGGAACGCGAAGAGAAACTAGAAATCTTCATCCCTAACGGACCACGTCTTGGTGCCAAGGTCATTGAAGCAAAGAATGTGGCAAAGGCTTTTGGAGACAAGGTATTGTTCAACGATCTCAACTTCATGCTTCCTCCTAACGGCATCGTCGGCATCATAGGCCCTAACGGTGCAGGTAAGACCACTCTCTTCCGAATGATTATGGGACTTGAGACTATCGACTCAGGCACTTTCGAGGTGGGCGAGACTGTGAAGTTAGCTTATGTCGATCAGCAGCATAAGGACATTGACCCTAAGAAGAGCATCTTCGAAGTGGTGAGCGGCGGCAGCGAACTGATGCGCATGGGAGGCAAGGACATCAACGTGCGCGCTTATCTAAGCCGATTCAACTTCAACGGTGCCGATCAGGGCAAACTCTGTGGCGTGCTCTCAGGAGGTGAACGCAACCGACTCCACCTTGCCATGGCACTCAAGGAAGAGGGCAACGTGCTGCTTCTCGATGAGCCAACCAACGACATCGATGTCAATACACTCCGCGCACTTGAAGAAGGTCTCGAAGCTTTTGCTGGTTGTGCTGTGGTCATCAGCCACGACCGCTGGTTCCTCGACCGTATCTGTACTCATATCCTTGCGTTTGAAGGTGACGGCAATGTCTTCTTTTTCGAAGGCTCATATACCGACTACGAGATCAACAAAGCTAAGCGACTTGGTACAGAAGAGCCAAAACGCGCACGCTACCGCAAGCTAATGGAAGACTAATCACAATGACAATACAAAAAACGGGAGCCAGAAATTTGACTCCCGTTTTTCTTTATATATCTGTAGTCGCAAGAACGAGCAACTGATTTTATAAATACTGTGCCATCTCTTCGGCAACCTTTTTTGCCTCCTGACCAGCAACAGTAGCGAAATTCTCGGTCTTGTCGGCATAGATGATTGCGCGTGAACTGTTGACGATGAGACCACACTTATCGTTCATGCCATACTTGACAACTTCTGCAAGACTACCACCCTGAGCTCCTATGCCAGGAACAAGGAGGAAACTATCGGGAGCAATACGACGCACATCCTCGAAAAGCTGACCCTGAGTTGCACCTACCACAAACATCATTTGGTCGGTAGTACCCCAAGTCTGAGCAGTGCGAAGCACCTTCTCGAAAAGACGTTCATCAGTACCGTTGCAAGTAGTGAGCTGGAAATCATGACTTCCCTTGTTGCTTGTGAGTGCGAGACAGATTACCCACTTTCCCTCATATCCGAGGAAAGGCTTCACGCTATCCTCTCCCATATATGGAGCCACAGTCACGGCATCAATGTCAAGATGCTCGAAGAAACTACGTGCATAAAGCATACTGGTATTGCCGATATCGCCACGCTTGGCATCAGCAATGATGAACTGGTTAGGATATGTCTCGCGAATATAGTTCACTGTCTTCTCAAAAGCAATCCATCCCTCAACGCCAAGGCTCTCATAGAAAGCGAGGTTTGGCTTATAGGCAATGCAATAAGGCTCAGTAGCATCGATTATTGCCTTGTTGAACGCAAAGATTGGATCTTCTTCCTTGAGAAGATGCTCAGGAATCTTCTTGATGTCTGTGTCAAGACCCACGCAAAGGAATGTCTTCTTGGCCTTGATCTGCTCGAATAGTTGTTCGCGATTCATAGTTCTATTTGTTTTTTTACTTGATATACTCACAACCCATATAAGGAACGAGGGCTGCAGGAATACGTATGCCGTCTTCTGTCTGGAAGTTCTCGAGGATTGAGGCTACAATGCGAGGGAGAGCGAGAGCCGAGCCGTTGAGAGTGTGGCAAAGTTCAGTCTTCTTTGTCTCGCTGTTGCGATAACGGCACTTCAAGCGATTGGCCTGATAAGTGTCGAAGTTACTTACTGAAGAAACCTCAAGCCAGCGACCCTGTGCCTCTGAATAAACCTCGAAGTCGTAGCAGACAGCCGAAGTGAAGCTCTGGTCACCACCACAGAGACG
>JAEDEY010000013.1 GCA_016293065.1 Bacteroidales bacterium | reverse complement strand
AAATTTTTGAATAACAAAAATTCGGTTAATTGAAAAATAATCCCCATCTTTGCACCACATTATAAACAATAGTAAATGAAAACATTAGTGCCCCAATTTTTATCGAGACACTAATGAAAAATAAATAAAAAATTATGAAAAAAAGTGTATTTTCTGATTTGGGTCTTTCGTCACACTACCATCAGCTGTCCAGCCATCTGATGGTCAGTAACCGTATGTTCAGAGCCAGTTACGAAGTCATTAAGTCATGCAGGATTCTCCTTGCTTTATTCAATAACCATTCTTCTCCATATATAATAATGGCGCGATAACATACGGTTTCTGGACTATCACATTAACCAGAGGGTGTGCCATTTACTGTTGACATGCCCTCCTTTTTTATTCGTTCCAGTTGTTACTGTCAGAATTGTCTTGCATATTATCCCAGTTTCCATTGTTTTGCCCAAAGCCAGGATTGGTGAAGCCTTGGTGTCGGTTGGCACGGGAAGATGGGAAGTTGTTTGGCCGCATTGACTGTCGATTGTCGAGTTGCTTTTCCAAATAGGTGATGTAGTTGGCTGTGCCGATAATCTTCCGGAATGCCATGCGGTACTCGAGTTTGAAGTCATCCATCTGTTGGCGCATTTCGGCAATGGCCTGAGGGTCGAAGTTCTTACCCTCCTTACGTGACTGCGCCATTTTGATGAGAATGGCTTTGAGCTCCTCTTGCTTTTGTGCCTGCAGTTGCAGCACTGCCGAGATTGTCTCTGGTTCGAGTTCCATCGAATTGATGATGGCAGTATCTACTACCATGTCGAATTGTCTCGGTGCTTCATTACCACGGTTGCCACGGTTGCTGCGACTGTGGTTTTGTGCCATTGCACACATGCTGAAACAAAGGCACAACGAACAGATTAATACTTTTAATTTCATAATAGCAATTATTTGTTTTAAATGAAATATTATACGATAATGTGATAATGATTTCGCTATTATGACTATTCTGGGGATAAATAGTTTAATATATTGTTGATTTTTTTTGCAAATTAATAATTATTTACTATCTTTGCACGCAGATATTCCTGTCAATTGTTGCAATTAACACGCACTTTATACTAATTAAAATTTTATACTTTCATGAATGATATAATTTCCATCAAGGAATTTGCACGACGAGAAAAGGCAAAGATATTGGCTAATCTAAAGAATCAGGACTTTGAGTTGGCTGATATGGTAGCTGCCAGTGGAATGAGTAGAAGCAAGTATATTGCGACTTTCAAAATGGTTTTTGGCAAGACACCTTTTGCCATGGTAAATGAGCTAAGACTGAAGAAAGCCGCGCAGATGATTGTCTCTACACATTATAAAATCAGTCGTATATCGACAAAGGTAGGCTATGCTGACCGCCATTATTTTTGTCGATGCTTCCGTGCATATTTCGGAATGACAACGACCGAGTATAGAGCGCAGAACCAGAAGAAATAAGACTTCAAAAGACCATGTAATCATGAATGTTTGGGCTATTTTGCTTCGTCTGCATTGAAAAACTGGTTGTACTGACAGAAAACAAGCAAAAAAAGCAGAATGTTTGAAGAATTGATTTTGTGTTGTCGAATATTTTTTGTACCTTTGCAGCCGCATAACCAATAACATAGATAGTTAGAAGGTTGGATGCAAGTATAAATTAACAAAAATCAATTTGCGAAATGGCTACAAAGATCCGTCTTGCACGACATGGTCACAAGGACTACGCAGTTTATTATGTCGTAGTCGCAGATAGCAGAGCGCCACGTGATGGTAAGTATATTGAGAAACTCGGTACTTACAATCCAAACACAAACCCTGCTACTATCAACATTAACTTCGATCGCGCACTTTATTGGCTTGAGACTGGCGCACAGCCAACTCTCACTGCTGGGCGCATTCTTTCTTACGAAGGCGTACTCCTCAAGAAGCACCTCAATGGTGGTGTGAAGAAGGGTGCTCTTACTGTAGAGCAGGCACAGGCTAAGTTCGATGCTTGGAAGACTGCAAAGGCTGCCAAGATTGCTGCTAAGGTTTCAGGTCTTGCTGATGCTGCAAAGAAGGCTGCAGTTGCTGCTGCTGAGAATGAAGTTGCAGTTAAGAATGCAAAGGCTGAGGCTGTAGCTGCTAAGAAGGCTGCTCTCGCTGCTGCTGCCGCTGAGGCTGCTGCTGCAAAGGCTGCCGAGGAAGCTGCTGCTACAGAAGCTCCTGCTGAAGCTGCTGAGTAATGCAACTTAAGAAATAGAGTTGTTTTGAACTCGCAATCTATGAGGTTGAGTCGCTTATGAGGCCCAACCTCTTTTTTTCTTTTCTTACCATAATTTATATTTGTTACTATGCAATGTGTAATCTTTCTGATTCTTGTATCTCTGCGTGTGATGTTCTACAATTGTGAGAATCTGCTCTTGTCGAGTGGTCACACCTATGAGAAAATGATTAACCTGACTCGTGTGCTCGTTGCTGCTGGTGAAGGCAGGCCTCCTGCCATCATTGGATTGGCTGAGGTAGAGAACGATAGTATCATGAGGCGATGGACAACACGCACTCCTTTGGCAAGGTGGCATTATCGTTATATCATAACTCACTCGCCAGATGTGAGAGGCATAAATGTGGCTTTCATGTATCAGCCTGACGAGTTCAGGGTTCTGGGGCATAATTCTGTTAGGATAAATATGCCGGAAGATCTTCGCCCGACACGCGACTTGCTGCATGCTTGGGGAAGGGTGATAAGCGGCGATACTGTTGATGTGGTGGTGTGTCATCTGCCAAGCCGCTACGGAGGCAAGAAAGCATCGGACAAGGCACGGGCAATTGCCCATGGCTATTTGCGTCGGTTGATGGATTCGATTTGCCATATTCGTGTAGAGCCTCATCTGGTGGTGATGGGCGACTTCAACGACTATCCTGATTCACGGCAAGTCAGACGGCATTTTTCGGGATACAGAAATCTGATGCTGCCATTGCAGGAAGCTCTTGATCGAGGACGTATCTCTTATGGCTCACATAAGTATGCGGGTCAGTGGGGATTTCTTGATCAGATGATAGTAAATGAGTCTATGGCCGATACAACAAGCGGAATGTATGTGGCGAATGTATGTGCTTTTGTCATGCCGTTTATGTTGGTCAACGATGAGAAAAACCTGGGTAAGCGACCAAAGCGTACCCGCTACGGTATGGTGTATGAGGGAGGGTATTCCGATCATTTGCCAGTGGTGGCCGATTTGATGATAGGTCGATAGCAATAACTGGCTGAAAAAAAGAAATGGGACTGGAAGAACCAATCCCATTATATGCATTTCTATAAATCCGAGAGAATTTTACTCTGCTGACTCAGCTACTACGTTCACAGTGATTTCTGCGCTTACCTCACGGTGAAGCTTAGCTACTGCTACGTAAGAACCGAGAGCCTTAATAGTCTCAACAGAGATTGACTTACGCTCAACTTCAACACCCTTGGCACTGAGTGCTTCTGCGATCTGGATGTTGCCTACTGAGCCGTAGATCTTACCTTCCTCGCTTGCCTTAACGGCAATTGTGAGCTCACCTGCTGCAGTGATAGCTGCTGCGAGAGCCTCAGCGTCAGCCTTGATCTTAGCCATCTTCTGTGCCTGCTGCTTCTTCTTCTCAGCGAGCTGCTTGAGTTCAGATTCAGTGGCGAGAATTGCCTTCTTCTGAGGAATGAGATAGTTACGGCCGTAACCATTCTTTACCTCAACTACATCGTCCTTGTATCCAAGATTCTGGATATCTTCTTTCAAAATAATCTTCATACGTAATATCCTCCTCTTAAATTACTTCAACATATCGGTTACATAAGGAAGAAGGGCGATCTGACGTGCACGCTTTACAGCAGTTGCAACGCGACGCTGGAACTTCAATGAAGTGCCTGTGATACGACGTGGGAGAATCTTACCCTGCTCGTTAAGGAACTTCTTGAGGAACTCAGGATCCTTATAATCGATGTACTTGATACCTGCCTTCTTGAATCGGCAATACTTCTTCTTCTTAACGTCAACTGAAACTGGAGTCAGGTAACGGATTTCTGATACTTCTGCCATGATTTAAGCCTCCTGTGAATTAGCGTTTTTGAGTGAGCGACGCTTTGCGGCGTACTCAGCTGCATACTTGTCGTTCTTTACTGTCATGAAGCGGATGACGCGATCTGAACGACGGAAAAAAGTCTCGAGCTTAGCAACTACTGTTGGTTCGCCATCAAACTCCACAAGGAAGTAGAAGCCAGAAGATTTCTTCTCGATAGGGTATGCGAGCTTCTTCATACCCCAAGCCTCCTCGTTCACGATGGTTGCACCACGCTTAGCGAGTTCGGCCTTGATAGCATCTACCGTTTCCTTTACCTGAGCATCAGATAAAACGGGAGTCAAAATGAAAACGGTTTCGTAATGGTTCATTTGTTTAATTTTTGAACTTGTTTAATAATTATTTTGTTTTGCGACATGGAATATTCCACGAAACGCGGGTGCAAAGTTATGAAAATTTCTTTTCTTTTACAAATATTTTTGGTGGAAAACTCAAAAAAAAATATCTACAAGGCCTATTTGCTAAGCCGAGTAGGTATTTTTTGAACGATGTTTTATTCGTATTTCTTGCGATAGACGTTTCTGCAAGCTCCGAAATTGAAGTAGAAGCCTTTTTCGCCTTCTGCATTTTCGCGCACCTTAAGATACTCGATGTTGTCGTTGACTAAAGAGTCTCGTTCAATCTGCAATCCAAGACGGTTGAGAACTTCATATTCGTGTTCGATGTCGATGACATGAAATGCACTGCTTGGTTCAGCTCCATCGCCAGTCGATAGAATCGCATCGAGCAGACCTTTCTGCTTGATGTCCCATATACGGTATTGCACAGTGTCGCCAATCTGCAGATATGAAGCCGCGATGATGTTGATGGCAGGTATGTCAAACGGATTGTCGTCGAGTGAGGCTTGAGCAATCCTGATCATCTCTGGAGCAAGACTGCTGTCGCCTTTTGACGCGGTGAAACGGCGGCGTGCTTCCAGAAGCTTAGGATTATGGCTCTTGTATGGTACAAAGTCTTCCTGAAGCGAGTAGCCGTAGTATAGGTTGCGATATTGCTCAAGGGTCAGCATGGTGTCGCATTCAACGTAACGGCGCATCAACGTTGGGTAATAATTCGGACTCCTATGGTTGGAGATTGCTTGGTGTATCTGCTTATAGTCGGGTTCTTCTATCTCTTGAGCGTTAGCCAAAGAGCTGAATCCCGCTAATAATAGCAGTATGAAGATTTTGCAAATTATTTTTGTCATATATTATGCTTGCTCAAAAAGGTACATCTTCTGTATTGTTTTGTGACATGAACTCTTCCTTGATATTCATCTCTGCCATCTCGTTCATCTTTGATCCAATCGAATCGCCACTGCCATATTTGTTGATAGGGGTGGAGGTGACGATGTCTTCATTCAGATTGCAGAAACGGGTAAATTCTCCACGGAACTTGAGGCGAATGTCTCCAACGGCACCATTTCGGTGCTTGGCGATGATGATCTCTGCCAAACCGCGCAGGTCGTTGCCCTTTTCGTCTTCGTATATCTTATAGTATTCTGGTCGATGAATGAAGCATACCATGTCGGCATCCTGTTCGATGGCACCAGATTCGCGGAGGTCGGAGAGCTGTGGACGTTTGCCTTCACCCTGTCGGGACTCTACACCTCGGTTTAGCTGAGAAAGGGCAATAATTGGGATGTTGAGCTCTTTGGCCAAACCCTTCAGCGAGCGCGAGATAGTCGAGACTTCCTGTTCGCGTGAGCCGAAATTCATTCCCGAGGCTGTCATGAGCTGGAGGTAGTCGATCATGATGGCCTTGACTCCATGGTCGTGTACAAGGCGACGAGCCTTGGTGCGGAGCTCAAATATCGACAGACCAGAGGTGTCATCGACAAATATTGGAGCTCCCTGGAGGGCTGATGCCTTGGCAGTGAGCTGCATCCATTCGCCACTGGCGAGTCTGCCCGACTTGATCTTCTCGCTTGTTATTTCGCAAACGTTGGAGATGAGACGGTTGGCGAGCTGCAGCTTCGACATCTCGAGCGAGAAGATTGCCACGGGGATGTTGTTATCTACAGCCATGTTCTTGATCATCGAGAGCGCGAACGCCGTCTTACCCATTGCTGGTCGTGCTGCGAGGATGATGAGGTCGGTAGCTTGCCATCCGCTGGTTATCTTGTCGAGATCGTCGAAGCCAGAGGTCAGACCCGAGAGGCCGTCCTTGCGGTTGGCTGCTTGTTCGATTTTCAGAAGAGCCTCTTGTACCACAGGGTCAATCTGTAAAACGCCATTCCTGATATTGCGCTGTGACAGCTGGAAAAGATCGGCTTCGGCTTTCTGCATCGTCTCATCCACATCGCAAGTCTCGTCGAAAGCGAGTGATTCGATATTGCTCGCAAACGAAATGAGTTGTCGTTGCAGAAATTTCTGTGCGATGATATTGGCGTGATATTCGATATGAGAAGCCGAGCCAATATTTGAGGTTAGAGTCGCAATATAATAAGGTCCACCAACCTCCTCAAGCGTACCATCCGCTTTGAGCTGTTCGGTTACGGTAAGGATGTCGATAGGCTTTTGTTCGATAGCCAGTTTGCGTATTGCATCGAAGACAAGCTGGTTCTTGTGTTCGTAGAATGTCTCGACCGTGAGCAGTTCGCTTACCTTGCTGAAAGCGTCTTTCTCGAGCATAATAGCGCCAAGCACAGCTGCTTCTACATCGATAGCTTGAGGCTGTACTTTTCCCAATATTAATGAGTTGCTGAGGGCACGTGTATTGCGTGCCCTTCTGTTTTGCTGTGGCTGTGGCATAATTATGGATTATGAGAGTTGAGAGAGAACACCCTTACGGCGACGACGCATTTCGTTTTCGTTGGCAAGATCCTCGTCGATGAGGATACGTCCGCAGTATTCGCAAGTAATGATACGTTTGCGCATACGCACATCGATGATGCGCTGTGGGGTAATGCGGTTGAAGCAACCTCCACAAGCATCACGCTCAATGGCTACGATAGCCAGACCGTTCTTAGCCTTCTTGTGTATGCGCTTGAAAGTGGCGAGGAGCTTGAGGTCCACATTGTTCTCAATCTTCTTTGCTTTCTCACGCAAGCTCTCTTCTTCGCTACGGGTCTCTGCAATGATCTCGTCGAGTTCGCCTTTCTTGATTTCGAGGTCGCTGCGACGCTCGTCGATATCCTCGAGGCTGTTGTGAATCTTGGCGTTGAGTTCATCGACAATCTCCATGTTCTCGCGGATACGTTTGTTGGCAAGCTCTATCTCAAGATTCTGGAACTCAATCTCCTTGGTAAGGAAATCATACTGCTTGTTGTTCTGAACCTCGTCCATCTGACTCGTATATTGCTCGATCAGGGCATTTGCCTCATCAATTCTTCCGTGGAATGAGTTGATGCGAGCCTTTGCTTCGTTGAGTTCCTGATGATACTTCTGTATTTTTTCCTGAAACTTAGCTAATTCGGCTTCCATGTCTTCTACTTCCTGTGGAAGCTTGCCACGGAGACTTTTGATACGATCGATTTCTGATACTAAAAGCTGGAGCTTGTAGAGGTTAGCAAGCTTTTCTGGTACTGAGTACTCTTTTTCCTGTTTTGCCATAGTTGTATATGTTTTTTTTGTTGTTTATTATATTCAATCAATATTGACAGTGATATTGGGATGTGCCTCGACGATGATGTCTCGCAGCAGATCTCGTGTATATTGCTCTGTTTCGAAATGACCGGCTTCGATAAGAAGAATCCCATCGTGACCAAAGAAATTATGATAGCCTATTTCTCCGGTAAGATAGGCATCGGCCTTCTGTCGCTCGGCTTCGCGAATGAAGTCGGCACCGCTGCCTCCACAGAGAGCGATGGTCTTGATAAGACGGTCTGGGTGTCCGAGGGTGCTGAGATTGGTGCGAAGACAATTGCTCGTGAATGTTTTTCTGATGACAGAAATCAACTCTGTGGCATGACAAGGCTGGCAGAGTTGGCCAATCACACCACTGCCAAATCTCTCTGCATGGTCTATCCCAGAGGTCTTTTCGGCTGAGAGTGTTGCCAAGGGTCTGACATCCTTCATCGCAAGCTTTTCGGCTATTCGGTAGTTGACACCCATGTAAGCATTATCAAGGTTGGTGTGGGCTGCATAAATGGTTATGCCATGCTGTATAGCCTTGATGACAGTACGGCTGATGTAGTCGGCAGGAGTGATGCGTCGAATAGGACGAAACAGGAGAGGGTGATGGCTTACGATGAGCTGAGCCCCCTGTGCTATGGCTCTATCTACTGTAGCTTCGGTGACATCAAGTGTCGAGATGACTTTGGTGACCTCGTCTTCGGGATTTCCCACTTGATAGCCAGCGTTGTCATAGTCTTCCTGCAGCTGTCGTGGCGCTACCTTTTCGATTGCAGATATGATGTCTTTTACTTTTGTCATGCGTTTAAAAATAAAAAATGTCATATACCCGTCACCTTCGATGAATTGCGCCAGACAAATTTTGCCTTGCGAATCTTCCCTTCCCTTAGACCGAGTAAATCAAGCCTTTGGGCGGACGTATATATAACATACAATATCAAATTGTGCCGCAAAAATAGAACAAATATCTGAGAATTCCAATTATTTGTTGTTATTTTATGCTTCTTCCGACTCTGCTTCGTCCAAATTGATTAGTCCCTGTGGCAGATTCATGGTGATAGTGCACTCCTCGTCATCGATGTCTTCAACAAAGTCGTCGGCAGCAGGGATCATCAGTTCGCGACCTTGATGCTCTACGATGAACAGCACATTGATGGTCTGGTCGTCGATGGCGATAATCTTGCCAAGCCTGCCAAAGTGACTGTCGATGATGGTATATCCCACATAAGACTCGTCTTCTTCATTGTCTGCATCATATTCTTCCGCTTCTTCAGGAGTGAAGCAACGACGATCAAAATACAGTTTTTGTCCGCACAGGAGGTCTGCTTTCTCTGGGGTATCTATGCCATCAAACGAGATGAGGATGGTTTTGTCGGTACGGAAACGGAAAGACTTGATGAAGAAGGGTACAAATATGCCTTCCATGTCTAAGACGAGATATGGGCAGTTGTCCACTTCGTCAAAAACATGGTCGATTATCGACGCTGTCAGTTCGCCGTTAAGTCCATGCAGCTTCTGCACTGTGCCTATCTCAATGAGTTGGTCGATGCTGATCATCTTATTCGTCAAATTTGCGGGTTATTCTTGCTCCAAGGGCATTGAGTCGCTGGTCAATGTTCTCGTATCCTCGGTCTATCTGCCCGATATTGTCAATGCGGCTGGTGCCTTCTGCGCTCATGGCAGCAATCAGCAGGGCGATGCCTGCTCTGATGTCGGGCGAAGTCATTTGCGAGTGGCGTAGCTTATGCTGGTTGTCAAGACCAATGACCGTAGCACGGTGAGGGTCGCAAAGAATGATCTGTGCACCCATGTTGATAAGCTTGTCAACAAAGAACAGACGGCTTTCAAACATCTTCTGGTGGATAAGCACGGCACCCTTTGCCTGGGTAGCAGTGACGAGGAGTACGCTGAGCAGGTCAGGTGTCAACCCTGGCCATGGCGCATCACTGATGTTCATGATTGAGCCATCGATAAACGAGTCGATGACATAATGTTCGTGGGTAGGTATGTACAGGTCGTCGCCACGTTGTTCGATGGTTATGCCAATCTTTCGGAAAGCGTCAGGAATGATGCCGAGGTCGGGTACACTCACGTCTTTGATGGTGATCTCGCTCGATGTCATTGCAGCCATTCCTATGAATGAGCCCACTTCGATCATATCTGGAAGCAGTCGATGGGTGGTGCCACCAAGCGATTCTACTCCTTCGATGTGGAGCAGGTTAGAGCCGATGCCCTCAATCTTGGCACCCATTCTCACAAGCATACGGCACAGTTGCTGGATATAAGGCTCGCAAGCAGCGTTGTAGATGGTGGTTGTGCCTTTAGCGAGCACTGCTGCCATGATGATGTTGGCAGTGCCTGTGACACTGGCTTCGTCCAACAATATGTAACAGCCTTTTAGTCCGTCTTGAGGTGCATTGATTTGATAGAGGTGCTTGTCGCCATCGTATGTAAATGTGCCACCGAGTTTGGCCAATCCAAGGAAATGGGTGTCGAGACGACGTCGTCCTATCTTATCGCCTCCAGGCTGGGGCATGAGAGCCTTGCCGAAGCGGGAGAGCAATGGACCCAGTATCATCACAGAGCCTCGCAGCGTAGTAGCACGTCGGTTGAAATCCTCACTAAGCATATAGTCCTGATCAATGTTTGCAGCATTGAATGTAAACGTACCTTTTTCAAGATGATGCACTTCAACGCCCAGTTTCTTGAACAGGTCTATCAGGTTTAGTGTGTCGATGATTTCTGGTATGTTGCTGATGGTCACTGTTGAATCAGTGAGCAATGTAGCACAGATAACCTCCAATGCTTCGTTTTTCGCTCCCTGAGGTGTGATGTCTCCTTTCAGACGATATCCGCCTTCTATGATAAATGATGCCACGTTTTGAAAGGTGTTTTATTATGTGTTTCGTTATTTTAATCTGAATCTTCTTTCGTGAGGTCAAGCTTGAAGTCGTCTTTGCCTCGAGGTATCCATTGTTTCTCTAATGGATTACTTGTGGCATAACGATAGCGTCTGCGGTTTTTGCTCATGCTGATTGAAGAATAAAGAGCCGCCTTGAAATCTTGATCGCTCTCTGCTGTGACTTCTGCCAGATAGGTGAAGACCATGGGCAATCCAGAGATATAGCCGAATGCTGGTGTGTCGATGTCTTCGAGTGTCTTTCCGATGTTTTCGTCACCATCTACGACGATAATGGCATCGTATGGCTTGTATTGACGTGTCTCGATGAAGTTTTCGGCTGCAAATGGACCAAATGCAAAGAAGCCTTCTTCGCGCAAGGCAGTGACTTGCTCGTGGGTCTTGTCGTCTTTTGCTAATACTGCGATGCGGGGTTTGATGAGAGTGAGGTCTCGACGAAGTGCTTGCCAAGCATTCTTGACATCGGTGGTAAGTGTTTCTGCCGACGATTGTATCAGACGTGTTTCGCCTTTTACATACCAGACTAACGATGTGTCATTGTCTGCATTGAGTGCTGCAATGAGACGTGCGCACAAATCCTTGGTATCCTTCCTGTTGCGTTTTGTTGCAGAGATATCTATAATGGTGTCGAGGTGATTGTCGAGATATAATGCCACAGCACGGTCGATTGCCTCGCCTTCGTTGACAAATGTTTCGATGACGTTGATGCGTCCGTCAAGTATTTCGTCTGCGTTGCTGATGGCACATAGCGGAAACTGTTGTTCGGAGTCAAGTTCTCTCACTGCCTTGCTGAAGCTGTTGTCGATGCTTAATATCACAGGTGTGAATATCTCAAGCATCTCGGGTTCGGCCAAAGCCTTGATTACAGTGTTGCATCCTGAGCTGTTGACCACTATTCCTGCTTTTGATAGTTTCATTCGTCTAATGTTATTTCTATTTCGCCCATCATGTTGTCTGATGGTAATTTGAGTGTATAGAGGGCTGCCTCGAGATTTCTTATCAAGAGGCGCTGGTTGTCGTTTGGAGCATAGCAGAAGCCTTCTGCAAATACCACACGCTTGTTGATCTCGTCGAGTCGGATGTGACAGACGAAAGGTCCTGCCATTAGTCCGTTTTCCATGCGCCACATGCCACGGAGTTCTCCGATATACTTGCCTCCCACATTGAGAGCTTTGTATTCGGGGTAAATCACTTTCTTGTTGGTTGACATGAAGCTGCCTTCACCTCCGCCCTTGATATTGGCGCCCATCACTGAATCGCGAACGGCTATGGCACCCTCGAGCGAGAAGACATTCTGGTCGGTATAAGGGATGCTATAGACTACTAAATGGCTCTCTTTGGCCATGCCATTGTCGGTAACCCAGAAGAAGTCCTTGTCTTTGGCTCCCACTCCTGGCACATGTACCGATTCGGGTATGAGCATTGATACGTTCTGGAGTCGAAGGAGGCGGTCTCCTTGGCGATGGTTGCTTTCTTCTTCATATACGGCAATGCGACGTTTCAGCTCGGCATTGACGAAGATGCGACGCAATCCCTCCTGCATCTGTGGCAGATAGCTCGCGAGGTCGTCTTCGTTTTTGGCATGGAGTTTGACGATGACCTGAGTCTTCGAGTATTTGTCACGCTCGATAGTAACAAACGGCTCGCTGGCATTGCTTGGGTCAATGTCAATGATTACCACATTTCCCACGATGCTGATTACTTGCTTCTTGAAATTGTCTGGCGAGAGATAGTGCACCTTGAAATACTCGTCACCGTGAGGAGTGCACTCCATCGGATATTCATATATCGCAAGCAAGGTATCGTTGAGTGCAGAGCCACGCAAGTCTGCTGGCATCACAAAATAAACTTCATACGGACCTCCCGAAGCCTCGGGCTTCACCATTTCTTTGATAGCCTGCTGGCAACTTGTAACCGACAGGGAGAAGATGACAGACAGAAGAAAACAGAGTTTTTTCATAATCTATTTCAATAAAATAGTTGTATATTGCGTGCAAAGATAAGTAGATTTCATGAATTTTAGTTTACATTTATAGGCTTTTTTGACGTAAAGTTGTGATTTTTTTGAAAAAATAATGAGATAATGGTTGAAAAATGAAAATAAAGCCTTATATTTGCAAGCCAAAAATCGAGGATTTGAGGTGTTGAATACATTTAAAAATCAAGATAATATAAAAACATAAAAGTAATGACTAAAGCAGAAATCGTTGCATCTATTGCTAAAAAGACAGGTCTCGATAACGAGGCAGTGTTGACCGTAGTTGAGCAGTTTATGGTGAGTGTGAAGGATTCGCTTCAGGAAGGCGAACCTGTTTATCTCCGTGGTTTTGGAAGCTTCATTATCAAGACTCGTGCACGCAAGACAGCTCGTAACATTAGCCAGGATAAGTCTATTATTATCCCAGAGCACAATATTCCTGCGTTCAAGCCTGCAAAGACTTTCGTTGCGGCTGTAAGCGGCGAGGTAATTAATGAGGAATAATTATTTTCTGACAATATAAGTTAAACATTAAATAATAAAAACTATGCCAAACGGTAAGAAGCACAAGCGTCATAAGATGAGTACGCACAAGCGCAAAAAAAGATTGCGCAAGAATCGTCATAAGAAGCACTAATCATTAGTCTTCATGACCCAAAAGAAGGGCGCATTTTGCAGTGCGCCCTTACATTTTATATATATATGTTAAACCCTTATTTATTTTCTGTCACTCAATGACTCGAGAAGTAGTGATTGATGTTTCGCCCAAAGAGATTACTATTGGCTTGCTCGAAGATAAGAAACTTGCAGAGTTTCAGCGAGAGGCTCAGAACGAATCTTATTCGGTGGGAAATATCTATCTCGGCAAAGTCAAGAGACTGATGCCGGGGCTCAATGCTGCATTTGTCGATGTGGGACATGAAAAGGAGGGATTTATTCACTATCAAGACCTTGGACCACAGTTCCGCACGCTGTCAAAATTCGTCAAGCAGCAGATCAGTGATCGTAAGCATCTCATTCCCATCGACCGTGTCGTGCGCGAGAGCGTAATCAACAAAGACGGTATCGTTGAGGATGTATTGCAGCTTGGTCAAGAGATTCTGGTACAGATTGCCAAAGAACCTATTTCGACAAAGGGACCACGTCTCACCTGCGATATCTCGCTCCCAGGTAGATATATGGTCTTGATGCCTTTTGAAGACAAGGTTTCGGTGTCCACGAAAATCAAGTCAAGCGAAGAGAAAATCCGCCTAAAGCAGATTATCAACAGTATCCGCCCGAAGAATTTCGGTGTGATAGTGCGTACTTCTGCTCATGGAGCCAAAGTTGAAGATCTCAACTCAGAGATGAATTCGCTTGTAAAACACTGGGAGAAAACCCAGGAAAAGTTACAAAAAGGAACTCTTCCGTCATTATGTTATGAGGAGACGGGCAGAGCAGTGGCATTACTTCGTGACATCTTCAATCCGTCGTTCGAGAATATCTGGGTCAACGATCCAGCTACGTTTAATCAGGTTAAGGATTATGTGAACCTGATCGCCCCTGAAAAGGCAGACATAGTAAAACTCTACAACGACGAACAGCCGATACTTGATGCTTTTGGGGTGACTCGTCAAATCAAAGGCTCAATGGGCAAGACTGTATCTTGTAAGCATGGCGCATATATCGTCATCGAGCATACCGAAGCGCTCCATGTCATAGATGTCAATAGCGGACATCGTAGCCGACAGAGTGACGACCAGGAGGAGAACGCTCTGCTCGTGGACATGGCTGCTGCCGACGAGATAGCACGACAGATGCGTCTAAGGGATATGGGCGGCATAGTGGTGATCGATTTCATCGACCTCCAGAAACAGGAGAATCGCGAGGCTTTGTTCCAGCACATGAAGGAACTTATGCAGAACGATCGTGCCAAGCACAATATCCTGCCTCTCTCGAAGTTCTGCCTGATGCAGATAACTCGTCAGCGCGTGCGTCCTGTCATGGATGTCAATACGGCCGAGAGCTGCCCGGTATGTGGAGGTAAGCACGTGGTGAAACCATCGATACTCTTTCCCGATATGCTCGAAGAGAAGCTGACAATGCTTACAAAAGTCAAGAAAGTGAAAAGATTCAGCCTGCATGTTCATCCGTTTATTGCAGCTCATCTGAAACGAGGTCTCATCTCTCGCTACTGGCGCTGGAGAATGAAATTCGGCTTCGGAATGCGTCTGATTACCGACGAGAGCATGGAATTGCTCCAGTATAAGGTGCTCGATTCTGAACGAAACGAGATAGATCTCAAAACTCCTATGGATGCACACGTATAATGCGTGTGCATAGTTTTTTTTGTTATATACAATGCCAAAGAATATCATCGAATTGAAACAAGCCTTGGGACGTATGCCTCAAACCCGCATGAAGCAGCCCGTTGACTTCACGTTGTGCCAGGGCGAACATATAGCTATCATGGGACCGAACGGAGGCGGCAAGACTTGCCTCGTTGATCTCCTCACGGGCAAGAATCTCCTGCTACAAGGCCAACTGACCTACGATTTCGGCCCTGGTGTCAAGCCCTCGGCCTATGGAAATATCGTGCAGCTGACTTTTGAGGATGCTTTAGGTTCTGTCGAGAAGCCATATTATTTCCAGCAACGCTTCAATAGTCAGGACCGCGACGAGTCTCCATTGGTGAGCACCGTGCTCAAGCGGGCTTTGGCTTCTGGCAAGGTGAGTGCCACAGGTCTGTCGGCCGATGAAGCGCGTGCTGCCGGACATGGCTTGACCATCGAAGAGGCTCGTGATGCGGGTGCCGAAGACGATAGCGAGTTCCTTTCGAATCCGTTGCTCGATACTTTCATGATGCGGCCTCTGCTTAACAAGCGCATGGTGTTGCTGTCGAGTGGCGAAATGCGCCGATACCAACTCTTCAAGTATCTTATCAAGAAGCCTCGCGTGCTCATAGTCGATAATCCTTTCATCGGACTCGATACTGAGATGCGCGACCAGCTTGACCTCTTCTTCCGTCACCTTATTGCTGAAGGCAATGTTCAGATCATCATGATAATCTCGATGCTCGACAATGTGCCAGATTATATGACTCATGTAGTGAAGGTGCATGACATGACCGTTTCTGCAAAAATCACACGCGAGCAGTATTTGTCAGAGTGGAAGAATGGAGTGGCTTTTCCCGATACTGTCATGGGTGATGCCTCGCTTGTCTCTACGCTTGCCGAAAAACCTGAAGCCCAAGGTTCGATAATCTCTATTCGCAATCTCTCTCTTAAGCTCCCAGAGACCAACCGTGTCTTGTATGGAGGACTGAACTGGGAGGTGTGTAGCGGTGAGAAATGGGCACTTCAGGGACGGAATGGTTCGGGCAAATCGACGTTGCTGAGTCTGATATGTGCCGATCATCCTGCTGCTTATGCTTGTGACATATCTCTCTTTGGCCGACGTCGAGGTACAGGCGAGAGCATTTGGGAAATAAAGCGCAACATTGGTTTTGTCAGTCCCGAGTTCCATAGGGCATATAAAGAAAACCGCCCAGCCATCGAGATTGTGGCGAGCGGTTTGCATGATAGCGTTGGCCTGTATAAACGACCTCGTCCTGAACAGATGGAGGTATGCCTGTTTTGGATGAAGGTCTTCGGTATCGATCAGCTTAAAGACCGAATGTTCCTTACTCTTTCTTCTGGTGAACAGCGCTTGTGTCTCCTTGCCCGTGCTTTTGTCAAAGATCCAACTCTGATTATCCTCGACGAACCTCTGCACGGATTGGATACCTACCGACGCAACCTTGTGCGTAATGTTATCAGCGAGTTCTGCAAACGACAGGCCAAGACTCTAATCATGGTTACTCATTACATTGATGAGCTTCCTGGCAATATCACCAAGTCAATCACCCTATAACGGTTATTTAAGATAGTATTCCATCGTTGTCACCACACGTACCTTGCGCATGTGTGGCATGACATCGTCGCTTTCTATCTCAAATTGTCCCTGACGTGCTGACTTGAGGTTTCCAAGCTTTGCATTGGCGTCTTCGGCAAACTTGTTGGCTACGATACGCGCATTGACCGTTGCCTCTTCCACCATCTCTGGTTTCAAGTCGTTGAGACCAGTGTATTCATATCTGATGTAGCTGTTGTCGAGAATCACTCCTACGTTGAGAAGGTCTAACTGTCGCAGTTGCAGTTGGCGGAGTTTTTCAACATCCGACGACACAATGGTCATGTTGCCAGTGAGCGAATAGCGTTCGATAGTGCCTTGCTTCTTGTCCCAGTCATACCATGTCGAACGATCATTGATGGTCGATGGAGAGAGAACGATCTCGTCATCACTGATGCCATTTTTGTTGAGGAACTTGATGAGCGCCTTCTTCTGTGGTTCGAGTTGAGTGTAAAGCACTTGTACATCGTTGCCCAATAGTCCGAACGAAATCGTCCAGATTGCTTTGTCTGCCATTACCATACGCTCTGACAGTCCCTTGGCGTTTACTACTCGGTCTTTTGCTGCAAAGCTTTCAATTCCTAAATAGATGAAATAGCCCGATAGTGCTATGCCGATAGCAACTATAATAGCTCCAATTTGATTCTTCATAATTTTTCGTTTTTTTATTATTAGAGTTTAGTCTGAGAGTGATTCACAGTATTTTTCAATCGCAAATATATACATTAATAATATATGATGAACCAAATGTGATAGTCTTTTTAGATTTTTTAGCAATTGGTATTGGTACTTACTTATTGCATATAATACAATAATAAATTTCAAGGCTGTAATCTTAACCTGACAACGATATTGTATATTGCACAATTTCATCTTTCTCTTGTCATGATTTCCGTTTATTGTGCAATCGGTGTGCAAATGATATTGAAATATACATAGTTACAGAACTATCATTTCAGAAAAGAATGAAAAGAAAAAAATGTAATTTTGTTGCTTATTGTCAATTCCGAATCACAAAATATGTGAATTTCGTGGTAAAAATATACAAAATATGTGAAATATAATGAATATTATTTGCACAATTAGTAAATTTCCTCTATCTTTGCATCGTGTTTTTCATGGTATTAGATTTAAGGTAATGTAACAAGTAAGGTCGTCGTGAGACGACCTTCTTGCGTTATATAGGTTATTCGGTTATTTGTTCCATAATTCGGCAGTGGTTTTGTTGTGATGTTCATGTCTATCAATCTTTGATTGATTGTTTCATCTACACATTTTACCTAAAAATAGTGAATTTGTCTGCATAATTTTGGTGCGTTGGGGATTTTTGCATATCTTTGCGTCAAATATTTTTAACGATCAATATAGGGTTTTTGAAAATGACTCTCAATGAACTAAAAATAGGACAGACTTGTAGGGTTACATCCGTTGGATGTGAGGGGGCTTTGCGTCAGCATTTCCTTGACATGGGCATTATCCCTGAGTCAGAGCTCAAGGTTGTGAAGTTCGCTCCAATGGGAGACCCGATGCAGATACGTCTTCATGGTTATGAGTTGACTCTCAGATTGAACGATGCTGCCAATGTGGAAGTTGAGCTGGTCGAAAAGTCGCGAGAGGCAAAGAAGGCTGAACGACGTCGCAGGATTAACGTGTTGCGTACTCCCGACCGAGAACACCCAGGTCTTGGTGAGTCTGGCCGTTATCACGATAAGACACACGAGCACCCATTGCCCGATGGAACACGGCTGATGTTCGCATTGGCAGGTAACCAGAACTGTGGCAAGACGACCCTTTTCAACCAGCTCACAGGTGCCAACCAGCATGTGGGCAATTTCCCTGGTGTAACAGTAGATTGGAAAAGCGGCAAGATCAGAGGTTACGACGAAGCTGAAGTTGTTGATTTACCTGGTATTTACAGCCTGTCTCCATTTTCGAGCGAAGAAATCGTAAGTCGAGATTTTATCATAAACAACCGTCCTCATGCCATCATCAACATAGTGGATGCTACCAATATCGAGCGAAACCTCTATCTGACGATGCAGCTTATGGAACTTGGTGTCCCAATGGTGCTGGCGCTGAACATGATGGACGAGATAGAAGGCAATGGAGGTACTATCCGCATCAACCTTATGGAAGAGGTTTTGGGCATACCTGTTATCGCTATCAGTGCGATGAAGAACCAGGGTGTCCACGAGCTCATCGAACATGCCATGCACGTGGCTAAGTTCCAAGAGGCTCCAGCTGTTCAGGATTTCTGCGATCCATACAGTCATGGTGGTGCGGTGCATCGTTGCCTCCATGCCATTATGCACCTCGTGGAGGATCATGCTCAAAAGGCCAATATCCCAATTCGCTTTGCAGCAGCTAAGATCGTCGAGGGAGATGGACTGGTGATTGATGCCTTGAAGTTGTCGGATAACGAACGTCAGACCATCGAGCATATCCTATGTCAGATGGAGGAGGAGCGAGGCTTGGACCGCAGTGCCGCTATTGCCGACATGCGCTTCTCGTTCATCCAAGAACTCTGCAAAAAGACGGTGGTTAAGCCTCTCATCAGTAAAGAGCATGTGAGAAGCCTGATGATTGACCGCATCTTGACTGGTCGTTATACTGCTCATCTTTCGTTTCTGCTCATCATGTCAGCAGTCTTCTACCTCACGTTTGGCTCGGTGGGAGCTTGGTTGCAAGAATTGCTTGAAGATGGCATTTCTCAGCTTTCTGTGGTTGTTGACGGCGCACTCTCTTCATGGAATGTCAATGAGGTGATACATTCACTCGTGCTGGATGGCATTTTCTCGGGAGTGGGAAGCGTGCTTAGTTTCCTTCCTCTCATAGTGCTGCTCTTTTTCTTCCTCTCGCTGCTCGAAGACAGTGGTTATATGGCACGCATAGCTTTTGTGACCGATAGCTTGTTGCGCAAGATAGGTCTTTCGGGACGTTCTATTGTGCCTATGCTCATAGGGTTCGGTTGTTCGGTGCCGAGTGTAATGGCCTCTCGCACCCTTCCTTCTTTGCGCGACCGCAAACTCACCATCATGCTTAATCCATTTATGAGCTGTACTGCCAAGATGCCCATCTATATGTTTTTTACCGCTGTTTTCTTTCCACAATATAGTGGGTTGATAATAGTGTGCTTGTATCTGCTTGGTATAGTCACAGGTGTAATCACAGCCATAGTGCTCAATCATACGACATTGAAAGGCGAGGCTGTGCCTTTTGTGATGGAACTGCCCAACTACCGAATGCCTAAAGTCAGCAATGTGGCCCGTCTGATGTGGGATAAAGCCAAGGATTTCATTGAGCGTGCATTTACTGTCATCTTTGTGGCATCGATGGTAATATGGTTCCTCCAGACTTTCAATTTCCACCTGAGCGTGGTGTCCGATTCGAGTCAGTCGATATTGGCACATATTGCAAGCTGGATCGCTCCTCTCTTTGCCCCTCTGGGCTTTGGCGACTGGAAGATCATCACCGCTTTGGTGTCTGGCTTCATGGCTAAGGAGAGTGTGGTATCTACTCTTGCTGTGTTGTTTGGCAGCACAGAGTCGCTGCTTGCCTCTCTTAACATCGCATCAGCCGCCGCCTTGCTTGTTTACTGTCTGCTTTACACCCCATGTGTGGCAGCTATTGCCGCCATCAAGCGCGAACTCGGAGGGAAATACGCGCTCATCGTAGTTGTTCTTCAATGCGCTGTTGCGTGGGTTATGGCATGGCTTGTGTATCTGGTTGTGTCGTCGATTATTTGTCTGTAATAATGATTATGTTCAACAATTGATAATACGAAAATGAATATACAAAGTATCTTGATATTATTGGGTGTCGTATGCTTCGCAGGAATGGCGGTGGCAGCCATGGTCAGACGGCGCAAGGACTCCGACCCTTGTAAGGGCTGTATCAACTCCGGTGCTTGCTCTGGAGGATGTAATGTTTTGAATCAAAACAACCATATAAACACAAATTAAAGGATTATGAAGAAGTTTTTTTTACTGCTGATGTGTATGCTCATGGCAAGTATGGCAACAGCACAGGAACTGACAAAAGAGAGTAAGTCTCTGGCAAAAGAAGAAGCCAAGAAGTTTGAGAAGAATGACTGGAAGGGTGCAGGTGCCGATGCCGACCTTAAAGAAGCTTTCGAACGTGCTTATGTCTATATCCAGGACACTCTGAACTATGTAGTGACAGAGGGCGCTGCTAAAGAGATTGATGCCAAGACTGCAATCGCGACCGCTACATTCATAGCCCAAAAGAAAGCTTTGGAGAAGGCAAAGGAAGTGCTGAAGGGCCGTGGCTGGAAACTGAGTTTGGCTCAAGACCCAATCAACATCATCACATTGTATCGTGACGGAAAACGCCGCGATGATGGCTCTGACGGCTATGTCCGCGTGGCTCTGAAACTGATTAAGAAAGAATAATCGCTATTAACACCAAATACAAACAACAGCGTGGAATCATTTGCACACCTGCACGTACATACAGAATTCAGTCTCCTCGATGGTCAGTGCAAGATCAAGAACTTGCTGAAAAAGGCTCATGCCGATGGTATGACTGGTATGGCTATTACCGACCATGGTAACATGTTTGGCATCAAGGATTTCTTTGATGCCGCAAAGTCGATGAACAAAGACTGGGCTAAGGCTGGTGAACCGACCATTATGCCTATCTTTGGCTGTGAGGTCTATGTTGCACACCGTGGTCTTTCGTTCAAGGAGGGTAAGGCTGATATGAGTGGTTGGCATCTCATACTTCTCGCCAAGAACAAGAAGGGCTACCAGAACCTCATCAAGCTTGTGTCGATTGGATGGGTCGATGGTTATTATATGCGTCCCCGTATCGACCATGAGGTGCTCGAGAAGTATCATGAGAACCTGATATGCTGTAGCGCGTGCCTCGGTGGAGAGATTGCGCGAAAGTTCGATATGGGCGATTTGGATGGCGCCGAACAGGCTATCTTATGGCATAAGAATCTCTTTGGCGATGACTATTACCTTGAGATGCAGCGTCATCCATCGAAGAATCCGCTCTATAATCCTCAGTGCTATGAGAAGCAGAAGCCTTATAATGCCTTCTTGCAGCAGATGGCTGCCAAGCATGGTGTCAAGCTTATTGCATCCAATGATGTCCACTTTGTTGACGAGGATAACGGCGAGGCTCACGACCATCTCATCTGCCTGAATACGGGCAAGGATCTTGATGACCCAAACCGTATGCGATATACGCTTCAGGAATGGTTCAAGACAACAGCCGAGATGAACGAGCTGTTCAGCGATGTGCCCGAGGCTTTGAGCAACACTATGGAGATAGTGGGCAAGTGCGAGCAATACGACATCGAGAATGGCCCTATCATGCCAAACTTTGAGATTCCAGCGGAGTTTGGCACCGAGGCTGACTATCGCGCTCGTCTCACCGACATTGATCTCTTCAATGAGTTCACGCAGGATGAGAACGGTAATGTGGTGATGAGTCAGGAGGATGCTGAGAAGAAGATCAAGAAACTTGGTGGATATGATAAGCTCTATCGCATCAAGTTCGAAGCCGACTACCTGAAACATCTCGCCTTGCAGGGTGCCAGAAAGTTATATCTCATCAAGGAGTATGACTATGAGGATGGTGATGCGAAAGAGGCTTATACAGACGAGGAGATCATTTCTCATCTGCGTCCAGATGTATGGGAGCGCATAAAGTTCGAACTCCACATCATGAAGACCATGGGTTTCCCCGGTTACTTCCTTATCGTGTCCGACTTTATCCGTGCTTCACGCGAAGAACTTGGCGTGTCGGTAGGCCCTGGTCGTGGTTCAGCTGCGGGTAGTGCAGTGGCTTATTGTCTCGGTATCACCAAGATTGACCCTATTAAGTACGATCTGCTGTTCGAGCGTTTCCTCAATCCAGACCGAATCTCTCTGCCTGATATCGATACCGACTTCGACGATGACGGTCGTGCAAAGGTCATCGAATGGGTGCAGAATAAATACGGTGCCGATCGAGTGTCTCACATCATCACCTATGGCACAATGGCTACCAAGATGGTGCTCAAGGATATGGCGCGTGTCGAGAAGGTGCCTATTCCAGAGGCCAACCGTCTTGCTGCTCTCGTTCCTGACCGAATGCCAGAGGAGAATGGCAAGGCAATGAAGTGCAACCTTAAGAACTGCATCAAGGTAGTGCGCGAGCTTCAGGACGCATGTGTGAGCCCAGATCCGAAGATACGCAACGTGATGAAGCTCGGTCAGATGCTCGAGGGCAATGTGCGTGGCACTGGTGTTCATGCCTGCGGTATGATCATCGGTCGCGACCCTATCACCGATGTCGTGCCTGTGTCGGTGGTCGATGACCATGGAACGAAGCTGCTCGTTACTCAGTACGACGGTCATGTCATCGAATCGACAGGATTGATCAAGATGGACTTCCTCGGACTCAAGACTCTCGGCATCATCAACGAGGCGCTCGACAATATTCGCGAGACCTGTGGAGTGGAGATTGATATGGACAATATCCCAATCGACGACGAGAAGACCTATCAGCTCTTCCAGGCTGGTGCTACTGTGGGAACGTTCCAGTTCGAAAGTCCAGGTATGCAGAAGTATCTGCGCGAACTCAAGCCTGACTGCATTGGCGATATCGTGGCTATGAATGCGCTCTATCGTCCAGGTCCTATGGATTACATCCCTCAATTCATCGCTCGTAAGCATGGTCGTGAGCCTATCACCTACGACATACCTGTGATGGAGAAGTACCTCAAGGACACCTATGGCATCACCGTATATCAGGAGCAGGTCATGCTTCTGTCGCGTCTGCTTGCCGACTTCACCCGAGGCGAGAGCGATGCCCTGCGTAAGGCGATGGGTAAGAAGAAGAAGGAAATCGTCGATGCGATGAAACCAAAGTTCATCAATGGTGGAGTAAAGAATGGTCACGACCCTAAGGTGCTCGACAAGATATGGGGCGATTGGGAGAAGTTCGCATCGTATGCTTTCAACAAGAGTCACGCGGTGTGCTATGCATGGGTCGCTTATCAGACTGCCTATCTCAAGGCTCACTATACTGCCGAATACATGTCGGCTGTTCTCTCGCGTTCGGGCGATATCAAGGAACTTGCAAAGCAGATGGCTGAATGTCGCCGAATGGGTCTTGATGTCAAGGGACCTGATGTCAATAAGTCGCGCGAGCGCTATTCGGTCGATGAGGATGGGGCAGTGCGTTTTGGTCTTTCGAGCATCAAGAGCGTTGGGCAGGGTGCTGCCGAAGCTATCGTCTCAGAACGAAAGAAGAATGGTCCATTCAAGGACTGTTTCGACTTCGTGGAACGTGTCGATCTTGGTGCCGTCAACCGTAAGTGCATCGAGTCGCTTGTGCTCTCTGGTGCTTTCGACTCGTTGGGAAATGTGCGTCGCGAGCAGTACATGGGCAAGGATATGAAGGGCGAGGCGTTCCTCGATCAGTTGGTGAAGTACGGACAGCGTTTCCGTGCCGACAAGGAGTCGAACGAGAATAGTCTGTTTGGCGATATGGGCGAAGATGCTATCGAGATAGCTCATCCAAAGATTCCAGATGGCGAGCCAATGAGTACGCTCGAACGTCTCAAGATCGAGGAGGAGTATGTCGGATTGTTTCTTTCGGGTCATCCGCTCGACGAATACAAGTATCAGCTGCTCTATGCCTGCAACACTACGATGGCTGAACTGGAGAAGATACCTAATCCGCGAAACAAGGAGGAACAGGCTTCTGTCCTCGCTCAGTTGTCACCCGAGCAACAGCAGGAGATCATGCAGTTCCAGAATCGTGAGATAGTGTGTGGCGGACTTGTCACTGCTTTCCGTTCAGGTACAAGTAAGGCTGGCAATCAATATGGCATCGTCACTGTCGAAGACTATAGCGGCAAGCATGAGTTCCCTCTCTTCGGCGAGGCTTACCCAGCTTTCTCTGGCTATTGTCACGAAGGTATGTACCTCTATATTTCTGCCAAGTATCAGCAAAAGCGCTTCGTTCGTCAGGTTAATACGATCTTCGACCGAGAGTTTACCATTCTTAAGATACAGCTCTTGTCTGACGTGGCAGACCGTTTGCTCGAACGCCTGACGGTGGTTATGGATCTGTCGGTTTGTTCGAAGGCTGTAGTGGGCTTGCTGAAGAAGGAACTCCTGGATGAGATGACTGACGATGAACGTCAGAAAGCTAATACCGACCTCTATTTCGAACTGATGGATAAGTCGCTCGATCTGACTGTCTCGCTCCATGCGCGTGATGTCAAGGTTCGTGTGACTTCAGATATTGTGGATTTCTTACAGAATCAAGAGGGACTACAATGCAAAATCAACGACCGCTACATCAGTGCAGCTGTCATTGATGAGACAGATTCTGAAGAGACTGCCGAGTTGTCTGAGGAATTGCTCGATGACTAAACAATCTCCTGCACATAGAGAAACGGTTGTAAACATAATAAAAAAGCCTGACAGAAATGCCAGGCTTTTTCTATTGTAATAATTAGTGCTTACGAAATAGCAGCGTGTTCTACCTTGAGTTCGGCCTTGTAGTTCTCGATGTAGGCATTGAATCCTGCAACATCTTCTGCTGTTGGAGCAATCTCTACACCAGTATTGCCTGCGAAGACAATCTCTTCGAGGTAGTCTGCCAATGAGAGGTTGCGATGATTGTTGATGAGGTAGCCTGCAAGGAGAGCAATGCCCCATGCGCCACCTTCGCCTGCTGTCTCCATGACAGAGATAGGAGAGTTGAGTGCAGCAGCGAGTACGCGCTGGCCTACACCAGGAGTCTTGAATAAGCCTCCGTGGCCAGTGATGCGGTCAACCTTGACATTCTCTTCCTTGAAGAGCACGTCGTTGCCGAGCTTCAATACAGCCACTGTAGCATAGAGGTTGGCACGCATGAAGTTGGCGAGGTTGAACTTGCTGTTGTGTTCGCGCAAGACGATAGGACGTCCGTCAGAGAGACCCGCTACTGGTTCGCCTGAGATATAGTTGTATGAGATGACACCTCCGCAATCTGCATTGCCTGTGAGGGCGTGGTTGTAGAGCTTGCCATAGATCTCGTTCATATCGATTGGCAATCCGAGCAGTTCCTGATACTCCTTGAACAGCTTTACCCAAGCATTGATATCTGATGTACAGTTGTTGCAGTGTACCATTGCCACGAGGCTTCCGTCAGGTGTTGTCACCATGTCAATCATCTCGTTTGGCTTCGAGAGGTCATGCTCGAGGACGATCATCGAGAATGAAGAAGTGCCTGCAGAGACGTTGCCTGTGCGCTGCTTGACAGCATTGGTAGCAGTCATGCCTGTGCCTGCGTCGCCTTCAGGAGGACATAATGGGCAACCTGGCTTGAGGTGACCAGAGATGTCGAGACGTTCAGCGCCATGAGCAGTGAGCGTACCTGCTTCCTGACCTGCAACGAGACACTTTGGAAGGATGTCTTCGAGCTTCCAGTCATAGCCCTTAGGAGCAATGAGCTGATTGAACTTCTCAACCATCTCAGCATTGTAGTTCTTGGTTTCTGGATCAACAGGAATCATGCCTGATGCATCGCCGATACCGAGTACCTTCTCGCCAGTGAGACGCCAGTGTATGTAACCAGCCAATGTGGTCAGATATGTGATTTCCTTGACATGCTCATCTCCGTTGAGGATGCACTGATAGAGATGAGAGATGCTCCAGCGCAATGGGATGTTGTAGTTGAAGAGGTTAGAGAGTTTGCCTGCAGCCTCACCAGTGTTGGTGTTGCGCCATGTGCGGAAAGGCACGAGGATCTTCTCGTCCTTGCCGAATGCCATGTAACCATGCATCATGGCTGAGATGCCGATTGCAGCGAGCTGCTCGATTTCGCAATCGTATTCAGCAAGCACGTTCTTGCGGAGATCTGCATAGCAGTCCTGAAGTCCATACCAGATACGGTCGATGCCGTAGGTCCAGAGTCCGTCAACGAGCTGGTTTTCCCACTCGTGGCTGCCCTGTGCTATTGGCTTGTTCTCCTGATCGATGAGAACGGCCTTGATGCGGGTAGAGCCAAACTCGATACCGAGTATGGCCTTACCTGCTTCTATTGTCTGTTTTGCGGTCATAACTAAATGTTGTCTTAGTTAATTATGATTGATTAGAGTAATGCTTTGTTGAGCATATAATAGACTTCGTTGTTGCGGAGCTGCTGCTTGAAGCCTGTGATTGTGGTGTTCTTGTCGATGTTGATGAACTCGATGCCGGTCATCTCTGCGAAGTCCTCCCAGTATTCGGCAGTGATGTCGTAAGAGAATGCGCTGTGGTGAGTACCGCCAGCGAGAATCCATGCGCCTGCACCTACCTCGAATGATGGCTGTGGAACCCAGAGTGCAGAAGCTACAGGGAGCTTTGGCATTGGCTTTGGCTCGATGCACTCTACCTCGCTTGTGATGAGGCGGAAGCGGTTGCCGAGATCGACGATGGTAGCCTTGATACCGCTGCCGGTCTTTGATGTGAACACGAGACGTGCTGTCTGCTCCTTGCGGATACCGATGCCGAGGAAGTGTACCTCGAGTGTTGGCTTGTTGACTGCGATGAGTGGGCAGACCTCGAGCATGTGGCTCTGGAGCGATGATGTGCAGTCGGCAGCGAAGTTGAGTGTATAGTCCTCAAGGAATGAGCAGCCCTTTGCCAAGCCCTGGTTCATTACCCAGAGTGAGCGATAGAGGCATGCTGTCTTCCAGTCTCCTTCTGCACCGAAGCCGATACCTTCTGCCATCAGACGCTGTGAAGCGAGACCAGGAATCTGGTCGAAGCCGATGAAGTTAGGATCGGTGATATCTGCCTCGCCAAGGTCGTCGAAGTTGGTAGTGAAGGCTGTTGCTCCTTCTTCCTTGAGCACGCGACGGAGTGCGATCTCTGCCTTGGCTGCATGGAGCACCTTCTCCCAATATACTTCTTCACCCGATTCGTCGATCTTGATTGTATATTCCTTCTTGTATTGCTCAACGAGTGCCTGTGCCTCTTCGTCAGAAACCTGCTTCCAGTACTCCATGAGGTTAGAAACTGGATAGTAGTCAACATGATAGCCGAGACGCTGCTCGAACTCTACGCGGTCGCCATCCGTTACGGCAACATTGTTCATGTTCATACCGAACATGAGGCAACGTACGTTGTGAGCATCAGCAACGGCTGCAGCAACACGTGCCCAGATAGCAATCTTCTTCTGAGCTTCGGCGCTCTTCCAGTGTCCAACGACAACCTTGCGAGGAACGCGCATGCGTGAGCAGATGTGACCGAACTCGATATCGCCGTGAGCCGACTGGTTGAGGTTCATGAAGTCCATGTCGATAGTGTCCCATGGCAACTCTGCGTTGTACTGGGTGTGGAAGTGGAGGAGAGGCTTCTTGAGCTGCTGAAGTCCCTTGATCCACATCTTGGCAGGAGAGAAGGTGTGCATCCAAGTGATTACACCGACGCACTTCTCGGCATTGTTTGCCTCGATCATGATCTGCTCAACCTCTTTCGACGAGTTGGCTGTGCCCTTATATACTACCTTGATAGGGATGATGCCCGACTCGTTGAGTCCTGCAACCATCTCCTGTGAGTGACCATCTACGATTTTTACTGTCTCACCACCGTAGAGCAACTGTGCTCCGGTGATCCACCATAGTTCTAAGTTTTCAAACATCTTGTGTCCCCATTACCTTTATTGATTAGGTCCGCAGGGGGATTGCGGGTGTTAATGCGTTATTGATAAAAAAAATTTGGGATTTTGTTTGTTCAATGCTTCTGACCCTTCTGTCCGTAGTAAGCATTTGGTCCATGCTTGCGGTTGTAATGCTTCTCGACGAGCAGTGGGTTCATTGTGGTCAATGGATTTACGCTATATGAGATAAATGCCATTTTTGCGACCTGCTCCATAACCTTTGCGTTATATACGGCATTGTCTGGCGAAGTACCCCAGCTGAAAGGCCCGTGATTCTTCACGAGGACAGCAGGTGTGTGGTCTGGGTTGATCTTGCGGATGTTGAGAATCTCATCGACAATCACGTTGCCTGTCTCTTTCTCGTATTCGCCTTCCACCTCTTCCTTAGTCATGTCGCGTGTGCAAGGTATTGCCTTGTAGAAATAGTCGGCATGGGTAGTTCCGATGTTTGGAATGTCCTGTCCTGCCTGTGCGAAAGCTGTGGCGTATGTCGAATGTGTGTGAACTACGCCCTGGATGTTAGGGAATGCGCGATAGAGCACGAGGTGTGTCGGTGTGTCGCTCGATGGGTTGAGGTCGCCTTCGACCACCTTGCCTGTCTCAAGATCGACTACTACCATGTCGCTTGCCTTCATGTCGTCGTAGCTGACGCCTGATGGCTTGATGACTACGAGGCCTTTCTCGCGGTCGATGCCCGAGACGTTGCCCCAAGTGAATATGACAAGACCCTGCTTTACAAGATCAAGGTTTGCCTTGAATACTTTTTCTTTTAATTCTTCAAGCATAGTATTTTTGTTTTAAATGGAGTTAATGGGAGTTAACTCTCGCTAACTCCCCAAATAAATCAAATGTTACCAAAGAACGACGTAGAGGATCATTGTGATAACGGCAATGCCGATAGTACCCCAAGTGTATCCACGTGTAGTCTTGAAAAGACTGAGGTCAACAGGCAATGCCTTTGGATCCTGCTTCTTATGCTTGGCATCACTCCAGAGCCAGATACCGTTGCAGCCAACGAGTACGCCGAAGAAGATGAATGCCTGGAATCCGATGTCGTTGAGATAAGCTGTCCATGATGTGCTGTCGCCCATGAGGATGACGATGATGGCAGCAATGATCATCACGACACCTGCAACACCCATGATCTGTGCCCACTTGAGCATCTGCTTCTTGTCGGCATCAGAGAGCTCTGGTGCGCTCACGAACTTCTTGTCAAGGAGAGAAACGATGATGAAGAAGCTGACTACGATGATGAAGATATAACCGGCACGGAACTGGAATGGCACGTCGCCGAAGCATACCTTGAAGAGCACGCCCAATGGAATGGTGATGATTGCTGTCCAGACAGCTGCAGTCGAAGAGGCACGCTTCCAGAGAAGACCAAGACCGAATACGGTGATGATACCTGGATAGATGAAGCCACTGTATTCCTGAATGTACTGGAATGCCTGTGGAATGCCACCGAGAAGAGGCTTAACGGTGAAGAGAGCAATGAGAAGAGCTACGACAGAAGTCAGACGACCCACATTCACGAGCTTCGTGTCGGCTGCTGATGGGTTGATGTACTTCTTGTAGATATCCATTGTGAAGAGGGTAGAGGTAGAGTTGAACATTGAAGCCAACGAAGAGATGATGGCTGCAGTGAGAGCTGCAAAGCTCAGACCCTTGATACCTGTCGGTGTGAAGTTGCGGATGAGCCAAGGATAAGCATCGTCCGGGATGTTGATCTTGCCTGCAAGGTTGAGGCTTGCGAATGCCTCTGGGTTCTGTGCGATATAGAATGCGCAGATGCCAGGGAGAACGACGATGAATGGGATGACAATCTTGAGGAAACCTGCGAAGATAAGACCCTTCTTTGCCTCATCGATGCTCTTGGCAGCAAGACCCTTCTGGATGATATACTGGTTGAAGCCCCAGTAACCGAGATTGGTGAGCCATACACCACCTACTACAGCAGCAATACCAGGAACATTGGCAAATGCGTCGGCCGAGCTCGACTGCTGAATCACAAGGTGGAAGTGTGTGTCGTGGGCGTAGTTGCCTGTGGTGAGGTCGGTATAGATCTTGCCAAGTGCGCCCATTGCGTCTGTATCGAATACGAGACCCATCTCTTTCAAGGCTACATAGGCAGTGATGAGTCCACCTCCAACGAGGAAGGTAACCTGCATAACGTCGGTCCAAGCCACAGAAGCAAGTCCGCCGTAGATCGAATAGATACCAGCAATGACGAAGAGCAGGAACACGATGATCATGCGGATGCTGATGGTGATGCCGAACCATTCGACTGCAAGACCCTGAAGTCCGAGGATCTGCTCGATGGCCAATGCACCAAGCCAGGCAACTGATGTGAGGTTAACGAAGACGTAGAGGAAGAGCCAGAGGATAGAGAAGGCCAGACCTACACCGTCGTTGTAACGTTCGCGAAGGAACTGTGGAATTGTGAAAATCTTGCGCTCGAGCATGACTGGGAGGAGGAACTTGCCGATTACTACGAGTGTAATGGCTGCCATGACCTCGTATGCCGAGATGGCAATACCGTCGGCAAAGCCTGTACCAGACATACCGATAAACTGTTCAGCCGAAATGTTGGCTGCAATCAATGAGGCACCAACGGCCCACCATGTAAGGGTGTTTCCTGCAAGGAAGTAGTCGTTGGCACTCTTCTCCTTGCCGTCTTTTGAGCGGCTGAGGAATAATCCAAGGCATACGAGCAAGATGATGTATGCCACAAGGATTATAAAGTCAACGGTCTTGAAACCGCTGCTTTGAAGGGCTGATAAAATGTCCATGAATTGATGATGTTGTTATATTGTTTGTAGGAAATTTTGTGTTCTTTTTTCAAGTGCGGGAATAATCTTTGTCAGAAATTATCCCCATGACTATATTTAATAATGGCTATATCAGTCAACCTTGATGTCTTTGTTCACGTTCTTGCAGCCTACCAGAGCATAGTAGAGAATGTAGGCAAGCATTGCTACGATGAGCCAGTAAGAGTTGAGGTAGCCTGTAACCGGACGAACCAGCATATCCTGAATGTATGGCATTACACCACCACCCACTACGAGACACATGAACCATCCAGATGCCTTAGCTGTATATTTGCCGAGACCTTCAGTGGCGAGGTTGAAGATTCCACCCCACATCACCGATGTACAAAGACCGCAGAGGAAGATGAAGACGCATGAGAGTGGCACTGTGGCATTCTCGATTGTGATGAAACCAAGGTTGATATTGAGGTTGATCTTGATGTCACCAGTAAAGATTGCTGAAATGATGAGTGCTATGCCGACTACTGAAACGGTGATGAGCTGTGTGCGTGACGATACCTTGCCAGAAAGGGCAGTCGAAGCAGCACGGCCGATGAGCATCAGGAACCAGTAGATGGCAGCAAGTGAGCCAGCTACGGCAGCAGCTCCTTCGAATCCACCTTCACGGCTGATCCATTGGTTCATCATACCAGGTGTGGCAATCTCGATACCCACATAGAAGAAGATGGCAATGAAGCCGAGGGCAGCATGACGGAATGCCCAAGGTGAGTGCTCATATTTAACGTTCGAGAGGTTAGCCTGTGGCTCGTCGATCTTGATGAACGAGATGATGAAGAAGGCAGCAAGGAAGATCACGATACCTGTGATGATGAGAGGCGCAACCTGTGGGAATGAATCCTTGGTCAATGTACCTACGAGCATACCTGCAAGCATCGGAGTGAGTGTTCCTGTCAATGAGTTGATGGTACCGCCAGCCTGAATCAGCTGATTACCTGTGTTGCCACCGCCACCGAGGAGGTTGAGCATTGGGTTAACTACGGTGTTGAGCATACATACGCAGAAGCCGCATATCAAAGCACCGAGCAGATAGACATAGATGTTGCTGACAACACCCGAAAGGAGCTGGATGCCAAGACCGATAGCACCTACGATCAGTGCAATGAGGGCTGTCTTCTTGTAGCCATACTTGATGAGCATGTTACCAGCAGGAATACCCATAAACAGGTAAGCTGTGAAATTCATGAGGTTACCAGCCATACCTGCCCATTCGTACGACATACCCCAGATGTTTCCAAATGGAGCAGCCATGTTGGTTACGAATGATATCATACCAAAGATGAACCACATGGTGATGATGGCAACCCAGTTACGCTTTTGTTGTGCCATAAGATTTGAGTTTTAGTAGATTGTTTATGATGATTTATTTGATATTCCTGTTTATTGCTGGCAGCAGCTCTCTTTGTCGGTGTGGAACTCGAAAATAGATACTGTCTGGTATGTTTCGCCTGGACGGAGCACAGTAGATGGCCACTCTGGCTTGTTTGGACCGTCAGGATATTTCTGAGTCTCAAGGCAGATGCCGGCACGCTTGTTGTAGGTGATGCCCTTCTTTCCTTTTACCATTCCATTGAGGAAGTTGCCCGAATATACCTGGATGCCTGGCATGTCGGTCTTCTCTACTACTGCAATACCGCTCTCCGGGCAGAAAAGCACGCAAGCGATAGGCAGGTCTTCTGAGTCGGCTTGTGGCTCAAGAATCCAGTTGTGGTCGTAGCCACCTGCAAACTTCAGCTGCTCGTCGTCGGCATCAATGTCGTCACCGATGCAGCGGAAACCGCCTGTGAGGAAGTCAAATGGAGTGCCTGGCTCGATGTCGCGTATCTCGCCGGTAGGTATCATGTTGGCATTGACCGGTGTAGTCTGTCGTGAAATGATGAGGAGCGAGTCTTTCTCTACGCTCTTCGATGGGTCGCCACTGAGGTTGAAGTATGAGTGGTTGGTCATGTTGATCACAGTAGGCTTGGTTGTAGTAGCGTCGTAAGCCATCACGATGGCATTGTCGTCGGTGAGGGTATATGTCACGTGTGCTGTCACCTCGCCTGGGAAGTTGTTGTCGCCATCTGGGCTGACCATAGTGAGCACGAGTGTTGTGCTGTCTTGCTGTTCAGCCTCATATACCTGATACTGCCAGCCCTTAGGACCGCCGTGGAGGCAGTTCTTGCCATTGTCGTTGCAAGGCAGTTTGATAGTGTCGCCGTCGAGTACGAACTTACCGCCGTCGATTCGGTTGGCAAAACGGCCGATGGCTGCACCGAAGTCCGAAGGGATTCGCTGGTAGTCCTTGATGTTATCAAAGCCGAGCACAACGTCTCGCAGATTGCCGTCACGGTCTGGAGCCATGATCGAAACGATGCGGCCACCAAAGTTGGTGATGCACACTTCCATCTCGCCGTTGCTCAGTGTGTAGAGAGCAGTGGTTTTGCCATTGATGGTGTCAACGAACTGTTGTGGGTCAAGACCCGACTTGGTGAGAACGGCTGTCTCAGCCTGCTTTGGCTGGCAACCAGTCATAACCAATGATGCGCCCAGAATGAGGGCAGCACTTGCACATAAAGTTTTTGTTTTCATTGTTTGTGTTGATATGATGTTATGTTAGATTATGCTGCTATTTATCGATGTGATGCGCATTGCGCTCGATAGTATTATTGTTTGCAAAGATAGGTATTTTTTCGTTTATAGTGTAATGATATCTACTTTTTTTTATAAAAAATGATATTTTTAATACAAAACTTGCATTTGCAGGACTATTTTCGTACCTTTGCGTCTGATTATTGACTCCTCATTGATTTGATATGTTCGACTTTCTTTTCAAAAAAAGGCAACTCTTGCCATTGCCATACAAACGTGAAATACATTGCCACTTGATTCCCGGTATGGATGATGGTTCACAGACAATCGACTTCTCGCTGAAGGCTCTCAAGTCGTTGCATGAGTTTGGTGTGGAACGTGTGATTTTTACGCCGCATCACACTTATCCCCGGTTTATGAAGACTACCGAGGAGGTGCAGAATATGTTCGATGAGTTGAAGCAGACTGCCGAACAGAAACAACTGCCGATCAAATGCGAAGGCTTCTCCTACGAGTATCGTGTCGATGATTCGTTCGAAGAACTTGTGAATACCGGCAAGTGGGGCGAGCCGCAGTGTCAGGTGCGTCCTCTCAGCGGAAGGTATCTCTTGATCGAAAACAGCTGGCGCTATCCTGCTCCCAATCTTGAGGCAATGATCGAGAAGCTGCAAGAGCAGGGCTATAAGCTGATATTGGCCCATCCCGAGCGTTACAACTATTACGCTGGTATGAAAGGTCAGCATTATCATCATCTGCAGGATATGAATGTCGAGTTCCAGTGCAATGTCCTTTCGTTTACGGGTTACTATGGCGACGTTGAGAAAAAGATGGCATACTGGATGCTCAAGCAGGGTTATGTCAACTACATGGGCACCGACATGCACAATATCAAACATATTGAGCTGATCGGGAAGTTCCTCAGGTCAAAGGATTATGCGGCGATTCAAGAGGAGCTGTACGATTCGGTTAACAACGATCTTATATAATACTGTTACTGTTAATACGTGTTTCTGTGGTTTCGGCATGGGTGCTGCCTGCGTCGGTCATGGCCTGTCTGCCAATACCCATTGTCGTTACCATGTTCACAGGTTTTATTCATGGCATGGTCATCACAGTCCTCGTAAACATTATTAAATTTTGATACAATGAAAAAATTCGTTCTCCTTCTTTGTCTCTTTTGCACTTTCAATCTATATGCATGGCAGAGACAGGGCATTTGGCCAAAGGGCAAGATGCCGGATAGTCAGCCACATCAGATCGCTGCGATGATCGATGAGGCCAGCGACCCTAATTTCAAGGCCGATAAGCATCGTATGCCTTATCTGGAGTGGTATGAAGCCCCTGAGCCTGAGGTGCGAAACGGCGCATGTGTGATACTGATCTCTGGTGGCTCGTATATGAACTGCTACGACGTCGATCATGTGCGCAACTGGCGAAAGCTATTCACCGAGGCTGGCTTGCAGTGTGTCAATTTTGTCTATCGCACTCCCCGTCCCGATGGTCTGCCTATTTATCAGACGGCATGGGAGGATGCTCAGCGGGCTGTACGCATGGTGCGTGCCCAGGCTGCAAAGCGTGGCTATGACCCCGAGAAGATCGGCGTTTGCTCGATGTCGGCTGGTTCTCATCTCGCGCTCTTGCTTGCTGCCAATTCCCAGACTCCGGCCTATGATGCCATCGATGCGCTCGACACTGTGCCTTGCCATATCAACTTCGCTATTGCCCATGCTCCGGCTTATGTCACTACCGATGCTTCGTCTGGCACTATGGCGTCGCGTCAGGGCTATGGCATTGATGTCCGGCTCGACGATGTGTTCAAGTTCGACGAGAAGACCTGTCCGATGTCGCTCCATCATGGCGGTGCCGATGTTTACTCGCCTAATGGCTCTACGCTCATCTACCGTCAGCTGCGCCGAATGAAGGTGCCTGCCGAACTGCATCTCTATCCCAATCGCGGTCATGGTGTCTTTGGCACCGAACGTGGCATCGAGTTCCTTCGTCAGTTGGGTATCCTTGGCTCGCTGCAACCCGAGGTTGCGCTCGACGATCGTTTCACGAGCGACGAGGGACGTAGGGAGAAGAGTGCCCAGCAGGAGATCTGGCCAGAGGGCATGACTCCTGATTTCCAGGACAATCAATGCACTCCATATATAGAATGGCACATGCCGAAGGTATTGAAGACCCGCGCCATTCAGATCATCTATTCGGGTGGAGCATACTATGGCAACGGGCCTGAGAGCTTCGAGGTTACTCCGATGCGCCGTTATCTCAACGACCGAGGCATGGCTGTTGTCACCATGAAATACCGCACTCCTCGTCCGTCGGCCGAGAGCGGCTTGGCCAAGCATACCAATGCCTGGCAGGATCTGCAGCGTGCCGTTCGTATCGTGCGCAACGAAGCCGAGGCTCATGGCCTTTGTGCCGACAGCATTGGCATCATGGGCAGTTCGGCTGGCGGTCATCTTACGCTCATGGGTGTCACTTCTTCGCTCCAGCAGTCCTACAATCCTATCGACGATATTGACAAGCTCTCGTGCAGTGTGCAGTGGGGTATAGGCATCTATCCTGCCTACGCGCTCACCGATGGTGCCGATGGTGGCAACACCGAGTTTGGCAACAACGACGATAATATCCTCGTGCCCGAGTTCAACTTCGACCTCAAGACTGCTCCTATGATCTTCATCCATGGCGATGCCGACGAGTATGCGTCGATGAATTCGGTCAAGGTGTGGGAGAAGATGCGTAGCATGGGCATCCAGAGCGAACTCCATACTCTTGCCCTTCGTCAGCATTGCTTCCAGCGCACTGCCTCGCCAGGTACAGGCAGCTACAACTGGATGGATCGTGTTGCCGATTTCCTCCGCGAACACGGAATTGCTATCAGCGAAT
>JAEDEY010000085.1 GCA_016293065.1 Bacteroidales bacterium | reverse complement strand
ATTATGAATTATGTCACAAATCAACAATTTTTGTTATTCGGTTTGGAATCTCATGCGAAACTCGAGCGCACCTAGACTAAACTAAACACTTTCTATGAGAAAAGAAAGGAATTCATTTACAGAAAGTTCATTTTTTTGCAAAATACTTGTTTTTACCCAAAATATATTGTAACTTTACGGCTCGAATCTAGAAATCTAATCAGAAGAGAATAAAGCAAATGAAACAACTTCTTTTGGGAGACGAGGCAATAGCCCTTGGTGCTCTGCACGCTGGACTATCAGGCGTGTATGCTTATCCAGGTACTCCCTCAACCGAGATTACAGAGTTTATTCAGAACTCTCCTTTGGCTAAACAGCGACGTGTACACTCTCGCTGGTGCACCAACGAGAAGACTGCCATGGAGGCAGCTCTTGGCATGTCATACGCTGGCAAGCGAGCCTTGGTGTGCATGAAGCATGTCGGCATGAATGTGTGTGCCGATGCGTTTGTCAATAGTGCCATTACAGGTGTCAACGGAGGATTGGTAGTGCTTGCTGCCGACGATCCGTCGATGCATTCGAGCCAGAACGAGCAAGATAGCCGTTTCTATGGGAAATTTGCACTTATTCCGATCTTCGAACCTTCAAATCAGCAGGAAGCCTATGACATGATGGCGAAAGCCTTCGAGCTCAGCGAACGGCTGAAGGAGCCTGTATTGTTTCGTGTAGTTACCCGACTGGCTCACAGTCGTGCGGCTGTCGAGACTGGCGAAGCAAGGGAGGAGAACAAGATGGTGCCATCGACCGATCAATGGGTATTGCTCCCTGGTATCGCCCGAAAGAAATATGCGGCCTTGCTCGACAAGCAGCCTGCTATGGAAGCCGAAGCTGCTGCTTCGACCTTCAACAGAGTAGAGAAGAATAGTGGCAACACAGGTATCATCGCATGTGGCATTGCCTACAACTATGTCAAAGAGGCATTGGGCAACAGTGGCAATATCCTGAAGATCAGTCAATATCCTTTGCCTGTTGAGGCTATCAAGCAACTTGCTGCCGAAAACGAGTCGATACTCGTGGTGGAAGACGGACAGCCAGTTGTGGAGCAGGATGTAAAGGCATTGGTGGGTGCTGGTTATCGTGTCGAAGGACGTCTGACAGGCGTTCTGCCTCGAACAGGGGAACTGACCCCGGACAATGTTGCGGCTGCCCTTGGAAAGCCTTCTGCTGTCATCTATGATGCTGCCAAGAGCCTTGCAGGTCGTCCGCCTCAGCTCTGTCAGGGCTGCGGACACCGTGATGTCTATGGTGCATTGGTCAACATCATCGAGGAGTATCCTGACGCACGTGTCTTCGGCGACATTGGCTGTTACACTCTCGGAGCCCTCCCTCCTTTCAAGGCTCTGTCGAGCTGTGTGGATATGGGTGCTTCAATCACCATGGCGAAGGGCGCTTCCGATGCAGGATTGCGTCCGTCGATAGCTGTTATAGGTGACTCGACCTTCACCCACAGCGGTATGACAGGATTGCTCGATGCCATAAACGACAACTCCCCTATCACGGTGATTATCAGCGACAACCTCACCACAGGCATGACCGGTGGACAGGATAGTGCAGGAACCAACAAGTTTGAAGCCATCTGCCTCGGTCTTGGCATGGATCCAGCACATCTGCATGTGGTCAATCCTTTGCCAAAGAATATCCCTGCCATCGCTCAACTGATACGCGATGAGATAGCTTATGAGGGAGTGAGTGTGATAATCCCTCGTCGCGAGTGTGTGCAAACAGCTGCACGTCATGCACGAGAGAAAGCTAAAGCCCAGAAGGCATAATGTCGAACGCAGTTTGAAACAATAAGAATATGAAAAAAGATATTATTCTGTGTGGTGTAGGCGGACAAGGCATATTGTCGATTGCCACCATAATAGGAGAAGCTGCTACCAAGGCTGGCATCAATCTCAAGCAAGCAGAAGTACATGGCATGTCACAGCGAGGTGGCGATGTTCAATCGAACCTGCGTCTTTCGACCGAAACAATCTATAGCGACCTGATTGCATTGGGCAGTTGCGACCTCATCATCTCGATGGAACCGATGGAGTCTCTCCGCTATCTGCCATATCTGAGCAAGGATGGCGTGATAGTGACGAGCAACAAGCCTTTTGTCAATATCCCTGACTATCCAAAGGAAGAGGATTTGTTTGGCGAACTCAATGCGTTGCCTAATGTGGTACAACTTGACATCGAGCAGGTAGCCAAGGATGCAGGCAACCCTCGTGGAGCCAATGTGGTCTTGCTCGGCAAGGCTGCCAAGTATCTCGAGATACTCACTCCTCAGCAGCTGCGCGAGGCGATTGCCACCATCTTTGCCCGCAAGGGTGAGGCTGTGGTCGAGGCAAACCTCAGGGCATTCGATGCTGCCAACAGCTGAACAGTATCCACACGACTGATGCATTGAAATTTAATAAGATGAAAAACTTAGGAATAACCAAGGATTATAGTTGCGAATACTTTAATCCCGAACTCGAGACAATGACTCGCACGCAGATCGAGGCTCTCCAGCTGGAGCGCCTTCGATCGACGGTGAGGCATTGCATGAACTCGGAGTTCTATCGGAAGCGATTTGAAGAAGCAGGTCTGAAGCCAGAGGACATCAGGACTCTCGACGACCTGCGCAAGATACCATTCACCACCAAGCAGGACCTGCGCGATACTTATCCGTTCGGAATGGCTTCGGTGCCCCTTGAGCGATGCACGCGTCTGCATTCGTCGTCGGGCACGACTGGCAATCCGACAGTCATCCTACACACCGACAAGGACATCGACGAATGGGCAAACCAGGTTGCAAGAAACCTCTGGATGGTGGGACTTCGTCCGAACGACGTGTTCCAGAACTCCAGTGGCTATGGCATGTTTACGGGCGGACTTGGATTCCAGAACGGAGCCGAGAAACTGGGCATGCTCACAGTACCTGCGGCAGCTGGCAACACTCTCCGTCAGATTAAGTTCATCAAGGATTTTGGTACAACAGCCATCCATGCCGTCCCTTCATACCTCGGACGTCTCAAGGAAGTGATGGATCAGGAGGGCGTTGACCCTCGACGGGACACCAAGCTCAGGGTCTTTGCCATTGGTGCAGAACCACATTCCGAAGAACAGCGCAAACGCATCGAGGAAATGTTTGGCGTCAAGGCCTACAACTCTTTTGGCATGTCGGAGATGTGCGGTCCAGGTGTCGGCTTTGAGTGCAAGGAACAGAACGGACTCCACTTCTGGGAAGACTACTACATCGTGGAGATCATCGATCCTGAGACTCTTGAGCCAGTGCCCGACGGAGAGATTGGCGAATTGGTGCTCACCAGCTTATGCCGAGAGGCTATGCCATTGCTTCGCTATCGCACGCGCGATTTGACTCGCGTGCTCGGACGTTCATGTCCTTGCGGACGCAACCACATACGTCTCGACCGAATGAGAGGACGTTCTGACGATATGATAGTTCTCAAGGGTGTCAACATCTTCCCTATCCAGATCGAGAAGATACTCATGCAGTTCCCAGAACTTGCGAGCAACTACCTCATCACGCTCACTACAGATTCCGACAACGACAACATGACTGTGGAAGTCGAACTTGAGGAGCTCTTCACCGACGACTACCAGCGACTGCTGGCGCTCACCAACAGCATAAAGCGAGCTCTCAAGGACGAGATCCTGCTCACGCCTTATGTCAAGCTCGTGCCTAAGGGAACGCTGCCTCAGAGCGAAGGAAAGGCTGTGCGAGTGATCGATAAGCGCAAAGTATATCAGTAAGCATAAGTAGCAAACAATAATGCCGTATTATCATGACCATCAAACAACTATCAATATTTATTGAAAATAAGGGAGGAACACTCATCAAGGTGCTCGACACCCTCAGTCAGGGAGGAATACAGATCATTGCATCGACCATTGCCGACACCCAGGACTATGGCATCTACCGTGTGCTTTGCGACAAGCCTACTGATGCCTTTCTGTTGCTCAGAGAGGCAGGCATCAATGTGCAGCTTGCCGATGTGATTGCCCTCACCATCGACGACAAGCCCGGACGTGCAGCCGAAGCCATCGACACGTTATCAAAGGCTGATGTGAGCATCATGTACATGTATTCGTTTCTATGGAAAGGCAAAGGAGTGCTCGTCCTGCGCACAGCCCCGATGGAGAAGGCTATGGAAATCATCACCATCAAGAAGATGACATTCCTCACAGAAAAGGATTTTGTACAATAATTCACAAGCAGTTATGACACTACTGGAACGACTGAACAACGACGACCGCTTCGCCAATGGCATTGGCGCTCGGCTCACTGAAATCGACAAGGGCTTTGCCCGTGCCGAACTCACGGTCGAGGAACGTCATCTGAATGGAGGTGGCGTGTGTCAGGGTGGTGTGATGTACACCCTTGCCGACCTTGCCTTTGCAGCAGTGGCCAACTCTGGCGGCATCCTCACTCTGGGCATCTCAAATACCATCACCTTCCTGCAATCGGCTCAGCTTGGAGATCATCTCATCGCTGAATGCAAAGCCACTTTCGACCACCACAAACTCCCATATTGCGATATCCATATCAGCAATCAAGACGGCAAACTGGTGTGCGTCATGACAGGACTTGCCTACAGGCTGAACAAAGACTTCGGGTTTGATTCGCTGATGTAGGACACAACAACAGAAAAAAACAACCATAAACTCGCACCGAAAGTACGAGTGACAATATTAATTCAATACACAGATATGATACATAATCCTGCAATGGAGTGTATGGACCGTGAGTCAATGAAAAAACTCCAACTCGAGAGACTTCAACAGACAGTAAGAACCTGCTATGAGAACGTGCCTTTCTACAGGAAGAAATTCGACAAGCTGGGCATCAAGCCTGAGGATATCAAGAGCCTCGACGACATTACCAAGCTGCCGTTCACTACAAAATACGACCTGCGCGATGAATATCCTTTCGGACTCAATGCAGTGCCAATGGACCAGATTGTGCGCATTCACGCTTCTTCGGGCACCACAGGCAAGCCAGTAGTAGGCACATACACCAAGAACGATATCGACAACTGGGCAGAAGGTGCAGCTCGCGTTTTGGCAGTGGGCGATGTGGGTCCTGGCGATGTGGTTCAGGTTTCTTATGGCTATGGTTTGTTCACCGGCGGACTCGGTGCTCACGATGCAGCGGGCAAGCTCGGAGCCGTTCAGCTTCCTACCTCGGCAGGCAACTCTGAGAAGCAGATTATGCTCATGAAGGACTTCGGCTCGACAGCTCTCTGCTGCACTCCTTCTTACGCTCTCCACCTCTGTGAGGTTATGGCAAAGATGGGCGTAAAGAAAGAGGATCTCAAGCTCCGCGTGGGCTTCTTCGGCGCTGAGCCTTGGACATGGGGCATCCGTCGCGAGATCGAAGAGAAGATGGGCATCAAGGCCATCGACATCTATGGCTTGACCGAAATGAGCGGTCCTGGTGTGGGCGGCGAATGCGAATATCAGGATGGTACCCATATATGGGAGGATATGTTCTATCCTGAGATCATCAACCCTGAGACACTCGAACCTGTGGCTCCAGGCGAAGAGGGTGAGCTTGTCTTCACATCGCTCTGCAAGGAGGCAATGCCAATCATCCGCTATCGCACACGCGACCTCACCCACCTCATCTATGAGCCTTGCAAGTGCGGACGTACAGCAGTGCGTATCGGCAAGATCCTCGGCCGTTCCGACGACATGCTCATCATCCGTGGTGTCAATGTCTTCCCAAGCCAGATCGAGTCGGTTCTTTCTGAATTCGATGCCTTCACTCCACAGTATTTCATCACTGTCGATCGCATTGACAACGAAGATACCTTCGACCTTGACGTTGAGCTCCGCGAAGACTACTTCTCGCCTAACCCAGCCAAGCAGATGTACTTCATCAAGCCTCTCTACGACCGTCTGGTATCGGTATGCGGCATCAAGCCAAACATCCACATCCTTCCTCCAGGCAATATCCAGCGCTCGATGGGCAAGGCCAAGCATGTCAACGACAAACGCACACATCTTATCGACTGGAAGTAAATTATCGGCATGAAAATATTTTCCGACGAATTGGTCAATGAGGCGGCACGCGTCAACCACGTTGCCGACCTCTCGCATGCCACCATTGGCGAGACTCTGCTTGTGGCTCAGTATCTTGAACAGAAGACTGGCATCCCTTTCATCCGCATGGATCAGGGTTCGCCGGGACTTCCAGCCAACCGCTATGGCATTGAGGCTGAGAAACGTGCACTCGACTCTGGTATTGGCTCGCAATATCCTGCTGCAGCTGGAGTCAAGGAACTGAAAGAGGCTGCAAGCGAATTTGTCAAGGCATTCATCAATATTGACATTACGCCTCGCGCATGTCTGCCTACCGTGGGCAGTGTAGCAGGATCGTTTGGCAGTTTCATTGCATGTTGCCAGCGCAAGGCTTTCCCACAGATGGGCAAGGTGCTCTTCATCGACCCTGGCTTCCCTATCCAGAAGTCTCAGCTCCGCATCCTCGGCATCGAATGGAAGGAGTTTGACATCTTCCCTTACCGCGGTCAGGCTCTTCGCGACAAGCTTGAGGACGAACTGAAGGATGGCGATGTGGCTGCTATCATCTATAGCAACCCTAACAATCCAGCATGGATCTCGCTCGAAGAAGAGGAACTGCAGATCATCGGCGAACTTGCCACGAAGCATGATGTCATTGTGCTCGAAGACCTCGCCTATTTTGCCATGGAGAGTCGTCGCGACCTCTCCCACCCTTATGAGGCTCCGTTCGTGCGCACCGTTGCAAGATATACCGACAACTACATGCTCATGCTCTCGTCGTCAAAGATCTTCTCTTATGCTGGTCAGCGCATGGCATTGGTGTGCATCTCCGACAAGCTCTTCGACCGTCATTTCCCTGCCCTTGCCGAGCGTTATCATGATTCGGGCGTGTTTGGTCCGACCTTCATCGCCAGCATCCAGTACATGATTACTTCGGGCTGCACTGCCACCACGCAATATGGCTATGCCGAGATGCTGCGACTCAGCTGTGAGGGCAAGATCAACTTCGTCGAGGACACCAGGGAATATGCCATCCGTGCACAGAAGATGAAGAAGATTTTCTGCGCCAATGGCTTCACTATCACCTATCCGAATGATGTCAGTGAACCTATCGGCGATGGTTTCTTCTTCTCGCTCTCCTACCCTGGCATGAGCGGTTCGGAACTCGTCAAGGAGCTCATCCACTATGGTGTATCGAGCATCAACCTCGACACTACTGGTTCGCTCCAGCATGGTGTGCGCGCCTGCACTTCTCGTATGCGCGATGAGCTATACAGTGTGCTCGATGAACGAATGAAGCAGTTCAGGGAAGATCACCCAATCCATTAAATCACGTATGTTATGATCATAACACTTTTACAGCAAGACATAGTATGGGGCAATCCTTCTGCCAATCAAAAGGCAGCAGAGGGTGCAATGCTTGCGGCAGATAAGAGCGACTTGTATGTGCTCCCTGAAATGTGGAGCACAGGTTTTGCCACCGAACCGGAAGGTATCGCAGAGAGCGATGGCTCGTCGCTCAACTGGATGAAACAGATGGCTAACCGACTTGATGCAGCAGTGGCCGGAAGCATTGCCACCGAGATTGATGGCAAGTACTATAACCGTTTCTATTTCGTAAAGCCCGCTAACGACGGCAGCGACAACGAGATAGAGTATTACGACAAGCACCACCTCTTCACCTACAGCGGCGAACATCTCCGCTACACAGCCGGAGAGCGCCGTGTTGTTGTCGAATGGCGAGGCTGGCGCTTCCTGCTTCAGGTGTGCTACGACCTCCGCTTCCCTGTCTTTGCCCGCAACTGTGCCGAAGGACCTGATGCCTACGATGTGGCTCTCTACGTTGCCTCATGGCCAACCTCACGTCGCGCTCCATGGGATGCCTTGCTCCGTGCACGTGCCATCGAGAACCAATGCTATGTCTGTGGCGTTGACCGCACTGGCGATGACCCTGCCTGCCATTACAATGGTGGCACTGCCATCATCGATGCCTATGGCAACACTGTAGCAGCCTGCCCCGACGGTGAGGTTTCTGCCATCAGCATTGAACTCGACATGGACAAGCTAGCGGCATTCCGTAAGAAATTCCCAGTACTTTCCGACAGGGACTAACTATTCAAACAAAAGAACTATGAAGCAAGTTCTAATCACTATCATCTCTGTCATCACTTTTATGACAATAGCTTATGTCATATACACGAAAAGCAGTAATGAAAAAGAAGTCCAAAGTAGCGAAAGCCAAGCATTGTGCAACCAAGACTTGATGAACATCAACAATATGGAAAGAATAGAACTAATGCGCTTAGCCATTGCAGAAGCGCGCGAAGGTATCCATGCCGGCCATGGCGGCCCATTCGGCACCGTGATTGTGAAAGACGGCAAAATTGTGGGACGCGGGCACAACTGTGTGCTGCTGCTCAACGACCCTACTTGCCATGGTGAGGTTTCTGCCATACGCGATGCCGGCAAGAACCTCGGCACTTTCGATCTTTCTGGCTGCGAGCTATATACCACTGGCGAGCCTTGCCACATGTGTCTCTGTGCCTGCATGTGGGCCAACATCAGCAAGATCTACTACGGCTGTACTATTGATGACAACAGCATCATCGGATTCCGCGATGGCAAGTTTGACGAAATCTTCGGCGGTCGCGACAAGCTCGGTGACTATATGCTGGAAATCGGTCGCGATGAGTGCCTGAAGCTCTTTGAGGAATACAAGAATATGCAGCACCAGAATTATTGATAGACTAACA
>JAEDEY010000012.1 GCA_016293065.1 Bacteroidales bacterium | reverse complement strand
TGACTCGTGGCAAGGAGATGCTCCTCACCCCGACTTATCATATATTTAAAATGTACAACGTACACCGTGAGGCAACCTTCCTCCCTGCTACCCTCACTTGCGACCGCATCGTGGTCAACGAGGAAGAGTCGGTTCCTGTGGTAAGTTCTTCGTCTTCACGCGACAAGAATGGCGTGATCCACGTATCGCTTTCGAATCTCGACATGACCAAAGATCACGTTGTAGCAGTCAGCCTTGACGGCCTGAAGGTGACTAGTGCTGAGGGAGAAATCATCAATGGCAAGAACGTCGATGACTACAACGACTTCGGCAAGGCTGAGCTCATCGCACCAAAGGCTTTCAATGGCGCCAAGGTCGATAAAAAGGGTGGACTGACAGTTACACTCCCTGCTCATAGCGTTGTGACTCTCACCTTAAAGACAAAATAATTGTTTCGTCAATAGAAAAAAAGGTTCTCGATAATGAGAACCTTTTTTTGTTGTTGGCAATAATAGAGCAGAGATTATTGAGGAATAGAAATATCAAAAAATCTGTTCTTTCCATTAAAAAAGCAACATATTATGAAGAAAATGGCAGAGGAATTGGAAATGTCGATAAAACTGAGTAACTTCGCGCGTATTATTATAAGGACAAAAACATTAGTATGAACAATAACGAAAACAATAGTTTACTGACTTTTGATGATTTGGGCGTATCGGCACCTCTCATGCAGGCTGTCGAAGAATTAGGTTTTGAACATCCAATGCCGATTCAGGCAAAGGTTATTCCCGTGATCCTCGGCCATACCGAGGAAGGTGAAGGTCGTGACGTCGTTGGACTTGCCCAGACAGGAACAGGCAAGACTGCTGCATTCGGATTGCCAGTGTTGCAGAACATCGACCTGCAAAAGAACGAACCTCAGGCTTTAGTGCTCGCCCCTACCCGCGAGCTCTGCCTTCAGATCGCAAGCGACTTGCAGGACTATTCGAAATATCTCAAAGGCATTGCCATACTCCCTGTTTATGGAGGAAGCAGCATCGGCAGCCAGATAGGAGCACTGAAACGTGGAGTACACGTCATAGTTGCGACTCCAGGCCGTCTCATCGACCTCATGGAGCGAGGAGCCGTCTCGTTGGCAAAGGTCAGGACTCTGGTACTCGACGAAGCAGACGAGATGCTGAACATGGGTTTCCAGGACGATATAGAGACCATCTTGGGCGGTGTGCCTGACGAACATCGCACGATGCTGTTCAGCGCAACAATGCCAAAGGCCATTGCCGAGATTGCAAAGAAGTATCTCAACAACGCAGTCGAGATCACTATCGGACATAAAAACGAAGGTTCGGCCAACGTCAATCATGTGTATTATCTCGTACATGCGAAAGACAAATATGCGGCTCTGAAACGCATCGTCGATTACTATCCAAACATCTATGGCATCATCTTCTGCCGCACCAAGCTCGACACCCAGGAAATTGCCAAAAACCTCATGGACGAAGGCTACAATGCCGACGCTCTTCACGGTGACCTTTCACAGGAACAGCGAGACCTTGTGATGCGCAAGTTCCGCACCCGTCACCTCCAGCTTCTTGTAGCTACCGATGTTGCAGCTCGCGGACTCGATGTTGACAATCTGACTCACGTCATCAACTATGGTCTGCCTGACGACCTCGAAGTTTATACGCACCGTTCGGGACGTACAGGACGAGCAGGCAAGAAGGGTACATCTATCTGTATCGTGCATATCAAGGAACGCCGCCGTCTCAACGACATCGAACGATTCATTGGCAAGCAGTTTGAGAAAGGACAGATCCCTACCACCGAACGCATCATCGAGAAGCAGCTGTTCAACCTTGCCGACCGTCTTGAAAAGGTAGATGTACAGGAAGAGCAGATTGAGAAATACATGGATTCGGTGCTGAAGAAACTTGGCTGGCTCTCGGCTGAAGACCTTGTGAAGCGCATCGTCAGCCTCGAATTCAACCGAATGCTTGAATTCTACAAAGGCTCTGAGAACCTTGACATCCCAGAAGAGCGCAAGCCTCGTGATAAGGGCGCAAAACGCGAAAAGAGGGAAAGAGGAGCCTTCAAGGACGTAGCCGAAGGAAAGGCTGTAAAGGCTGAACCAGGATTCACCCGCATCTTCATCAACCTTGGCAAACGTGACGGCATTTTCCCAAAGCAACTCATTACACTCATGAATGCCCATGTGCATCACCGCATCGAGATGGGACGAATCGACCTCCTCACCAACTTCTCTTTCTTCGAAGTGCCAGAACAGGACGCGAAATTCGTGATCAAGGATATGGATGGCGCTGACTGGAAGGGACGCCGTGTTTCGGTAAGCATAGCCGGAGAGGAAATGCCAAACCCGAAAAAGAAGTCGCGCAAGACACTCACCGAGACACAGCAGGACGAATTGCCTTTTGCCAAATTTCGCAAGAATAAAGAGACAAAAAGCAGAAAGAAGCATTAATCATGGTAAACTGGTAATAAAAAACAAACAGCATGAAGAAATTGACTATTATGGCTATGACCGCTATGCTTGCGAGCGCATGTAACGCTCCAAAGGAAGAAACCACAGTTGCTCCGTGGAGCATCGACCGTTTTGCAGATATCGAAGTGCTCCGCTACGAGGTGCCATGCTTCGAATCACTGTCGCTCCAACAGAAAAAACTCGTTTACTACCTATCTGAGGCTGCTCTCTGGGGTCGCGACATACTCTGGGATCAGAACTGCAAATACAACCTTCAGATACGCACCATCTGCGAGAATATCTACACCAACTATAAGGGCGACAAGAACGATGCCGAATGGAAGGCATTTGAGCAATACATGAAGCAGATATGGTTTGCCAACGGCATCCACCATCACTACAGCAATGCCAAGTTCGTGCCACAGTTCTCAGAGACTTGGTTTGTAGAGCAAGCAAAGGCTGCTGGCAACGATAGTACGTGCCTCGACACCGACAGCGAATTGCTCCGTGCAGTCTTCGATCCTGACTTCATGCAGATCAAGGTCAATCAGGCCGATGGCGCAGACGTCATTGCTACCAGTGCCAACAACTTCTACGAGGGTGTAACCCAGAGCGAGGTCGAGGATTTCTATGCAAAGATGAAAGACCCAAAGGATGCTACTCCTGTGATGTTCGGACTCAACTCTAAGCTCGTGAAGGAAGACGGCAAGCTCGTAGAGAAAACATGGAAAGTGGACGGCATGTACGGTGAGACCATCTCACATATCGTCTATTGGCTTGAAAAAGCCGCTACAGTAGCTGAGAACGACCAGCAAAAGGCTGTAATCGAGAAACTGGTCGATTACTACAAGAGCGGAGACCTCAAGGACTTCGACGAGTATTCTATCCTTTGGGTAAAGGATCTCGACTCGAAAGTCGATTTCGTCAATGGTTTCATCGAGAGCTACAATGACCCACTTGGACTCCGTGGTTCATGGGAAGGTCTGGTCAACTTCAAGGATTCTGCCAACACTGCACGCACGGAAGTCATCTCAGAGAATGCACAGTGGTTTGAAGATCACTCACCTGTAGATCCTCGTTTCCGCAAGTCAGAAGTCAAGGGAGTGACTGCCAAAGTCATCACCGTAGGCATACTCGCCGGTGACAGCTACCCTGCTACACCTATTGGTATCAACCTGCCTAACTCGAACTGGATACGAGCACAGCATGGCTCAAAGTCAGTATCTATCGACAACATCACTGCCGCATATTCTGCCGCTGCATCGGGCAATGGCTTCAACGAGGAATTCATGTGGAGTGAAACAGAGATTGAACATGCCAAGAAATATGCGCATTATGTTGACAACGTACACACCGACCTTCACGAGTGCCTTGGTCATGGTAGCGGACAGCTGCTCCCAGGTGTGGATCCTGATGCACTGAAGGCTTACGGCTCGACTCTCGAAGAGGCTCGTGCCGACATCTTCGCACTGTATTACATGGCTGATCCGAAGCTCGTAGAACTTGGCGTGATGCCTACTGCCGACGCATACAAGGCTGGCTATTACCAGCAGATGATGAACGGCTTGATGACCCAGCTCGTGCGTATAGTCCCTGGCGAATCCATCGAAGAGGCTCATATGCGCAACCGTGCGCTCATTGCCTACTGGACTCTCGACCGCGCAGCAGCCGATGCCAAGGCTAACAACTGCGAGCCGGCTCTGTCGATTGAGAAGAGAGACGACAAGTTTGCTGTCAAGATCAGCGACTATGAGAAACTTCGCACTTATTTCGGCGAATTGCTCGGCGAACTGCAGCGCATCAAGTCGGAAGGTGACTTCGAAGCAGGCCGCCAGCTTGTTGAGAAATATGGCGTGAAGGTCGATCCTGAACTCCATGCAGAAGTGCTGAAGCGTTACGAGACACTGAATTTAGCACCATATAAGGGATTTGTGAATCCTCGATATGAGACTGTGACCGATGCCAATGGCGAGATTACTGACGTCAAGGTCGTCTATGGCGAAGGATATGTCGATCAGATGCTCCGTTACTCGCACGACTATTCTGCCAACAGATAATGCTTATATCGAACAATGCCTATGGTTGACAAATTGGTTCTATCGGCAATACATGCCCGATTCAGGCAGTTGAGAAATGGAGAAGTGGTGGATAACCTTGCCGCACAAGGCATCACTTACCGGCTTGCCTGGGGATTAGAGAGTTATCGTCTGCGTGAGATAGCTCAAGAGTTTGAACCTTCGGCAGAGTTGGCAGAGACATTATGGGCAGAAGATGTCAGAGAGTCGAAGATGCTGGCTACAAGGCTCTACCCTCTCGACGAATTGACCATAGAGAAAGCTCAAGAATGGATAAAGGATGTCAGGCATACAGAGATTGCCGATCAATTATGCATGAACCTGTTGGCTAAGGCTTCTTTTGCGAATGAGCTCATCGGTCGGTTACTCGATAGGGATTTTGACCAAGAACCCATCACGACGTATATTGCCCTAAAGATTGCGACACGCATAGAATCCAAGACTGACAGATGCAATATCTTGGCTGACAAGATAATTGGATCTATAGCTCCAATATTCCTGAAGACTGCCGCTTTGTGGTATCAACAAATGTATGGACAACAAGACTGAAGAAAAGAACAAGAAACGAGAACAGATATTAAAAAAAATTCGCTTGGTGAACAATGAAGTAATCATAGCGAAGGCTTGTGCTATACTTGACCGTTATCTTGTCGAAAACCATAGGAACAAAACACCAGAACGAGTGTTTATCCTATCGTTGATTTACCAGCTATCTCAGCCAGCCGATATTGACACTATACATCGGTTGGTAGAAGAATGCTTCGGTCATATTAGTTCGACGACAGTGTATTATACATTACAGCTGCTGTCGGATGTTCGATTGGTGAGAAGAATAGAATTAATCGAGAATGGGCCAGCATTCTATGAGAAAACGCTCGAAGTGGCACCTCATGGCTATACTGTGTGCCGGGTATGTGGAGCCATCAAGATCATACCTCTCGATAATATCAGACGAGAGGCAAGTATGCAAGTTCCAGGAGGCTTCCAGATTGACGATGTGTCACTTATCATCAAAGGCACATGCCGCTCTTGCACAAGGAAACGACAAAAAGAAAGACCGAAAACGACAAAAACGACAAAGAAAAAACTAACATAATTAACACATATTGCATGAAAGTAGATGTATTGCTCGGACTCCAATGGGGTGACGAGGGTAAAGGAAAAGTGGTTGATGTCTTGACACCACGTTATGACATCGTAACAAGATTTCAAGGTGGACCAAACGCAGGCCACACATTGGAGTTCAACGGAGAAAAATATGTGCTCCGTTCAATTCCTTCAGGTATATTCCAAGGCGGTAAGGTGAATATTATCGGCAATGGCGTTGTGCTTGACCCACTGCTCTTTATGAAAGAAGCAATCGAACTTGCACAGAGCGGTCACGACCTTACTGAACGCCTGTTCATCAGCAAGAAAGCTCATCTTATCCTGCCTACACACCGTGTGCTCGATGCTGCAAACGAAGCAGTAAAGGGTGCCGCCAAGATTGGCACAACAGGCAAAGGCATCGGCCCAACATATACCGACAAGGTGAGCCGTAACGGTCTGCGTGTAGGTGACATCCTCGACAACTTCGAGGCAAAGTATGCTGCAGCCAAGGCTCGTCACCTCGAGATGATCGAGTCGCTCAATGCCATTGCCGTTGCCAAGGGAAGCGAGCCTGTAAGCACTGACATTGCCGAGCTCGAGAAGCAGTGGCTCGAAGGTGTAGAATACCTGAAGAAGTTCAAGTTTATCGACAGCGAGCACGTGATCAACAACTATATCAAGAGTGGAAAGAGCGTTCTCTGCGAGGGTGCTCAGGGAACTTTGCTCGATGTTGACTTCGGTTCATACCCATTCGTGACTTCAAGCAACACCATCTGCGCAGGTGCATGTACAGGTCTCGGCATTGCTCCAAACAAGATTGGCGATGTCTTTGGTATCTTCAAAGCATACTGCACACGTGTAGGTTCTGGCCCATTCCCAACAGAGCTCTTCGACGAGACTGGCAAGAAGATTCGTGACATCGGACATGAATATGGTGCAGTGACTGGACGTGAACGTCGCTGTGGCTGGATCGACCTCGTTGCTCTCCGTTACACTATCATGCTCAATGGTGTCACTCAGCTCATCATGATGAAGAGCGATGTATTGGACACTTTCGCAACTATCAAGGCCTGCACTGCCTATAAGGTTAACGGCGTAGAGACAACAGAGTTCCCATTCAGCATCGACGAGGGCGTAGAACCTGTATATGTGGAACTTCCAGGCTGGAATACCGACCTCACAAAGTGCAAGAGCGAGGCAGAATTCCCACAGGCATTCAAGGACTATATCGCATTCCTCGAAAAAGAACTTGAGACACCTATCAAGATTGTCAGCGTAGGCCCAGACCGTGAACAGACCATCGAAAGATAATTATTATCTTGTTTCAATATACAAAAAGAAAGACTTGGAGATGAAACTTCAAGTCTTTCTTTTTGTATATATATTATTCTTAACCCAAATCTTATTTGCTCAAATCTACTGCGTAGTAAGCAGTCTTGCCATTTGGATAGACACCGACAATGAACATCACAGGCTCCTGATCGGCACCACGGTTGCTTGTGAGAGCATGGTATGCGGCTTCGATCTCCTTCTCACTGCTCACCACAGCATCGTTGATCTTGACAATGACAAACTTTTCCTTCATGCCACTCTTGGCAAAAGCGCCATTCGATTCGAGGCTCTTGACCATGACACCACGACGCACGCCATACTTCATGAGCTCCTGCGGAGTGAGATTCTGGAATGTTGCACCAAGCATGTCGATACCCTTCTTCTGGATGACATCTGTATTGCCCTGAGTATTCTTGAGCGTAGCGGTGAAGTTCAGCACCTTGCCATCACGATTGACAGTAACCTGAATCTTATCGCCTGGACGGAAACGTGCAATCTGCTCCTGAAGCTGAGCCATAGTCTTGACATTGACCTTATTGATATCGGTGATGACATCCTTTGACTTGATACCAGCCAACTCTGCAGCACCATCTTTTGTCACCTCGCTGACATATACGCCTTCGTTGACCTTGAGTTCCTCTTTTTCTACAAGCTGAGCAGTGACATTGCCACCCATGATGCCGAGAAGAGCTCGCTGCACTGTTCCATATTGCTTCAGATCGGTCACTACCTTGCTCACGATGCTGCTTGGAACAGCGAAACTATAGCCGGCATAATTACCTGTTTCAGAATAAATAGCAGTATTGATGCCCACAAGTTCGCCTGCAGTATTTACCAGAGCTCCTCCTGAGTTGCCAGGGTTGACCGCAGCATCGGTCTGGATAAACGACTCGATGCCAAGCTGACGGCTTCCCATATTGAGCGAACGAGCTTTTGCACTTACGATTCCTGCCGTAACAGTCGAATTGAGCATGAAAGGGTTACCCACAGCGAGTACCCATTCGCCAATCTTAAGGTCATCGCTTCGGCCAAAAGCAACAGTTGGCAGATCCTTTGCGTCAATCTTAATAAGTGCAATATCGGTCGAAGGATCTGTACCAATCAGATTGGCAACAAACTCACGTCCGTCATTGAGCGTAACCTTAAGTTCATCAGCATTGTCAATCACATGGTTGTTGGTCACGATATATCCGTCGCTTGAGATGATGACACCCGAGCCATAGCCCTCTCGAGCCTTTGGCTGACGCTGCTGATTGCCACGATTGCCGAAGAAGAAGTCGAAGAAAGGATCACCTGTTCCAAACGACTGCATCTGCTGAATCTGCTGTGTATTGTGAATACCCACCACTGCATTGACAGTCATCTCGGCTGCACGTGTAAAGTCATTATCGGTCACCGATGCAGTTGACACTGCATGCACGAATCCCACATTGTGTACATTAGGGTCTGTGAACACTCCTTCCGTCTCATTCATCATGTTTTCTGACATGTACTTTACGGTTCCAAATGCAGTGAGTCCACTCACTACCACCATTGCTCCGAAGAGCATAAAAGCCTGTTTAGTTTTCATATTCATTATTGTTTAGTAATTCGTTTTTGTTGATGCAAAGATAGATGATTATTTATTAATTGTGTTAATTTTAATTGTTAATTTAACATTATTATGCAAAAAATTAACGGAATTAATAGCAATTAACTATGATTTAGCCGTAAAAAAGACAAATAATGAGTAACTTTGCACTCACAGTAGGTCGGTCTGTCGCTCACATCAGTGGGAGGAAAGTCCGGGCAGCACAAGGCATCATGCCGGTTAACGGCCGGTAGGCGGCGACGTTTAGGACAACGTAACAGAAAATAACCGCTCTGCGCAGAGGCATCTCTGTGTAGTGTAAGGGTGAAAAGGCGAGGTAAGAGCTCACCGCACACATGGTAACATGGAGTGGCTGTACGTCCCATGAGCTGTAAGATCATGTATACTGGCGCTTGGTGGGTGTCTCTGGATTACTCCATCATGAAGGGTTGCCTGCTTTAGCCAGGGGGTAGATTGCTGGAGTCTGTTGGTAACAGCAGATCGAGATTAATGGCAGACACTTATCTTGTATAAACACAGAACCCGGCTCATAGGCCTACTGTTCTTTTAAAATAATGTATATACTAAATATTATTACAAGAAATGCACGCTCAAAAGCGTGCATTTCTTGTTTTCATAACAAATATAGTTTTGATTAAGCATCGATATTTGCGTAGGTTGCATTTGTCTCGATAAACTCGCGACGAGGCGCTACATCTTCGCCCATCAAAAGCGAGAATGTCTGGTCGGCACTGATAGCATCTTCAATGCTTACCTGCTTCAGACGACGGTTGTCAGGACACATTGTAGTATCCCACAACTGCTCGGCATTCATCTCACCAAGACCTTTGTATCGCTGAACCTTGACCTGACTTTCCTGTCCGTTGCCATAAGTCTGGATGAATTTATCTCGTTCAGCATCCGTCCAGCAATATTCCTCATTCTTACCCTTTGAGCACTTATAAAGAGGAGCCATGGCAATATAGACGAAGCCACCTTCAATCAGAGGACGCATATATCGGAAGAACAGAGTCAAAATCAATGTAGCAATATGAGCACCATCGACATCGGCATCGGTCATGATGATAACCTTGTGATAACGAAGATTAGAGATGTCGAGCGATTTGTCTTCGCGGAGATTGACGCGGAAAGCACGGAACATGTTCTGAATCTCCTCAGAATCGAGCATCTTGTGGATAAGCACCTTTTCGACATTGAGAATCTTACCACGGAGTGGCAATATTGCCTGATAGAAGCGGTTACGACCGCTCTTAGCTGTACCACCTGCCGAGTCTCCCTCGACAAGGAAAATCTCACATTCCTCAGGAACCTTACTTGAACAATCGGCAAGCTTACCAGGAAGACCGCCACCAGTAAGTTTTGAATTTTTCTGAACATTCTCACGAGCTTTGCGGGCTGCCACACGAGCCTGAGCAGCAAGAATCACTTTATCAATAATAGTATGAGCCTGAGATGGGTTTTCCTCAAGATAGTTGTCCATTGCATTACGTACTGCTTTCTGCACTGCAGGACGCACTTCAATATTACCAAGCTTAGTCTTGGTCTGACCCTCGAACTGAGGCTCAGCCACCTTGACCGATACGACTGCTGTAAGACCTTCTTTGAAATCGTCGGCCTTGATCTCGACCTTTGCCTTTTCAAACATCTTCTCACGATTTCCATAATCCTTCAAGGCTGCGCCAAGAGCACTTCGGAAACCATCAAGATGTGTACCACCCTCGTGAGTGTTGATATTATTGACGAATGTATGTATTGTCTCTGAATAGCCAGTGTTGTAGGTAAGAGCGACCTCAACAGGCACGCCATCACTCTCTGTGACGAGATGGATGATGTCTGGAATAAGTGGAGTGCGGCTTTCGTCCATCCACTGAACAAACTCTTTCAGTCCAAGGGTGCTATAGAAAACCTGATGGCGTGGCTGACCGTTCTCATCAGAAGCCTCTGGACGAAGGTCTGTCAATGACAGATGTATTCCAGCGTTAAGGTAAGAAAGATCGCGCAGACGTTCAGCAAGGCGATCCCACTGATACACTGTCTCGGTAAAGATAGATGCATCAGGATGGAATGTAATTGTCGTACCTGTATCTTCTGCATCACCTACAATCTCGACAGGTGTGGTAGGTTTGCCGAAAGCATACTCCTGACGATAGATATGTCCCTGACGATGAATCTCGGCACACAGATAGTCTGAAAGTGCATTGACACACGATACACCCACACCATGAAGACCACCAGAGACCTTATAAGTATTCTTGTCGAACTTACCACCAGCATGAAGCACCGTCATAACAACCTCAAGGGCGGAACGATGCTCTTTAGAGTGCATATCTACAGGAATACCTCGTCCGTTATCAACAACCCTTATGGAATTGTCTTCAAGAATGAAGACCTTGATATCATTTGCATAACCAGCAAGAGCCTCGTCAATACAGTTATCGACTACCTCACTCACGAGATGATGGAGACCTTTGATACTTGTGTCTCCAATATACATTGCCGGACGCTTGCGTACAGCCTCCAAGCCCTCCAGCACCTGAATATGGCTGGCATCGTAGTTATTCTGAATTTCTGACATATTTCAATAAAATCAAATATGCTGCAAAGGTAACAATATTTTTTGTAAAAAGCAAAGCTTTTTGTGTTAAAAACTTAATTGATATTCAAAAAACAATCAAATAAAAAAATATCTGGCAAAGAAAGAGCAAAATGACAAGCATGTAAACACATACGAATATTCCTCATCGTGCCAAATGGCATGATGAGGAAATAAATCGTATTGCTTCAAAAGACTCAGCTAACTGACCTTATGCAATCTTGTTTACAAGCTTAGTAAGCTTTGACTTGAGATTAGCAGCCTTGTTAGCGTGAATCACGTTCTTCTTAGCGAGCTTATCGAGCATAGAAGAAACCTTTGGAAGCTGAGCAGCTGCCTCTGCCTTGTCTGTTGTAGCACGAAGCTTACGAACGGCATTGCGTGCAGTCTTTGCATAGTAACGGTTGTTCTCGTTACGTTTGATAGTCTGCTTGATTCTCTTCTTTGATGACTTGTGATTTGCCATTGTAGATAATTTAATTAATGGATTTCATAGAAATGCGGGTGCAAAGATAGACATTTTTCATTAACCAACAAATTTTTTCTTTGTTTTTTAAGTAAAACTTGTGTTTTTTTTATAAAATGTATATATTTGCATTCAAAATTGCAAACTCTATCTACAAAATGCTCGACAAGACAAAAGGTGTTGTATTAGGCTCTGTGCTATACAACGACCACACACGATTTGTTCATATATATACCGAGAAGTTCGGGAAAATGTCATATAAAATATCAACATCAGTGAAACGAAGCAAGAAATCGCAACAACAGAAACTGATGTTCTCTCCAATGTCTCTTCTCGAACTGGATGTGAAGCACAGCGAAGCATCTGAAATTCATCAAATCAAAGATGCGACACTGCTTTCGTCACCTCTCGCCTTAGGCTCTGGTGATCCGACCAAGTATGCTCAATGTTTATATATAGCGGAATTGCTCGATCGGTCAATCAGAGAAATCGAGCGCAATCCTAAACTCTGGGATTTCATCGTCAGCAGCATCGACATATTATATCTGATGGATGGCGATACCGACAATTTCCACTTGCTTTTCACCGCAAAACTGCTCATTCCATTAGGGTTCAGCATCGACACGACAGAATACACGAAGGGAATGCAATTCGACATGATAGAAGGCTTATTCTCTTCTGGATCAATCAATCATGGTTATTATCTAAATTCTGTTTCTGCCGAATATCTTTACAAGCTTCTGAGTTCTGATTTTGACCGATTAGGTGAAATCGAGCTATCTCACAATGAAAGACATATAATGCTCGATATCCTTTTGGCATATCTGAAATTGCATATTCCAGAAATTGGAGATTTAAAATCCCTCGAAGTATTAAAAGCCCTGTATTCTTGATTTTTTTTGACAAAACTGTTGGAAGTTTCAAGAAGATTAATTACTTTTGCGAACCAAAAATACAATATATTATGAAAACAATCCGAATTAAGCTATTGGCGTTGACAGCAATAGCATCTATCCTAACAGCGTGCCATAGCAACGACAATCCCACATTGACCATTATACACACTAATGATACTCACAGCCAATTCGAGCCTTCGACAGAGGAAACTCCTCAGGGAGGCGTAATCGAACGAGCCGCTCTGATTGATTTAGCAAGGCAGGAGGATCCGTCATTGCTGTATGTCGATGCTGGCGACATGGTGCAGGGTTCACCATACTTCAACATCTATAATGGCGAACTCGAAATCATGGCTATGAATGCACAGGGTCTTGAGGCTTGCACCATGGGCAACCATGAGTTTGACAACGGCATCGATGCCCTGACAAAGATGTATCAGAAAGCCAAGTTCCAGATATTATCGTGCAACTATGATTGTTCAGACACTCCTCTTAATCAATTTGTTAAGAAATATTCTATCATTGAGCGCAACGGCATCAAGATTGGACTTACTGGCGTTACATGTAACCCAGAAGGACTTATATTCGCACGAAACTTTGAAGGTGTCAAATATCTCGATCCTGCGGAGTCGGCAAATGCGACCGCAGCAGAACTACGGCAACAGGGATGCGACATCGTGGTTTTGTTGTCGCATATAGGCTATTTTCCTGATGAAAAAGGCGATGAAGCAAACGACAAGCAGATAGCACGTAGCAGCAAAGACATCGACATTATTATTGGAGGACATACACACTCTTGGATTGTAGGAGGCGACTCAGCAACCAATGCCGAAGGCAAACGTGTTTGGATAGCACAGACTGGTGGCAAACATAGTCCTATCGGACGTATTAGGGTAGAGATGCAGAAATCTTCTGACAAAAATCGAAAATATGAAGTCAAGAACGTAGTAATAGATAATCTCGAAAAAGGCGAAAAGGATTTGAGCAAGTATGGACAAGCCATCCGAGAGCTCTTTGCACCTTGTCACGACAGTCTTTCTGCCACAATGGGAACTGTAATCGGCTATGCGCCTGAGACAATGCTGCGTATACGTCCTCAAAGCCTTTTGACGAACTTCACTTCCGATGCTCTAAGGGTTTTCGGAGAACGACTCTACGGGAAAAAGATGGATGTTGGCATCATGAATTTCGGAGGCTTGCGTTCTGATCTCGACAAGGGTGACGTGACTATCGGTACTATGTTCAGAATTTATCCATTCGAGAATACTATCTCAATACTCGAAATCAAGGGAAAATACCTCGAACAAGCTATTAGAAATGTAGCTGGCAAGGGACTTGAAGGTTTCTCTGGCATTTCAGTGACACTTCACAACGACAACGATAGAATGGTAGCCACAAAAGTGCTCGTGGAAGGCAAGGCTATTGACCCAGAGCGCACTTATTATGTATCAACAATCGATTATCTTGCTGAAGGTAACGATGGTCTCAGCCCACTCTCTTATGCTTCAAAAGTGACAAATACCGATATATTGCTGCGAGACTTGATGACCTCTTGGGTAAAAGAACAGACAGCTCAAGGCAAAAATATTGAATCAAAAATCGACGACCGAGTAATAATGAAATGAGAAAACCTATCTTCCTTGCTATTTGCTTATACACATTATTTAATATTATAAGCATTAAAGCTCAGAATCTTTTGTCATATTCCGACCTTGAAAAAGCAGAATCATGGGCTGACAGCATCATGTCAGTTCTTTCCCCCGAAGAAAGGCTCGGACAACTCATCATCCCAATTGTAGGCAATAACGACACTCCAGAGCAACGCAATATCATAAAAAACCTCATCGAAAAGTATCATGTCGGCGGACTTTTGTTTTCTAAAGGATCTTTGAAATCTCAGGAGGACCTGTCAAAGTATGGCCAGAACTTGAGCAAGAAAGTTCCTCTGATGATAACAACCGACAGTGAATGGGGACTGAACATGCGGCTTTCTGATGCAGTGCGCTTTCCGAAGAACATGTCGCTTGGCTGTATCAACCACACATACAAGCCAAACGTTCCAAACCGACGCGACAGTCTGATGTATGAATATGGGCTCGAAATAGGGCGACAATGCAAAGCTATGGGCATTGCCGTCAACTTTGCGCCTGTACTCGATATCAACAGCAACCCACGCAACCCCGTTATCGGCTATCGCTCATTTGGAGACAATATAACTAATGTCGCTTCGGCAGGTCTCAGTTATGCCTCAGGAGTGGAGGATGCCGGAGTTTTGGCAGTGGCCAAGCATTTCCCTGGACACGGCGACACCGACAAAGACTCTCACAAGACTCTGCCATGCCTGTCTCACGATAAAGAAAGAATGGAGAACTTTGAGATGCGTCCATTCGAAGAGTTTACCAAAGCTGGGTTCGGCGGCATTATGGTGGGACATCTGGAAGTACCTGACATCGAGCCGATTCAGGGTATACCAAGCTCGGCATCAAAAAGTTTCATCACAGGATATATCAGGAACAAGTTCCATTTCAATGGTCTGGTCTTTACCGACGGTTTGGCTATGGAGGGTGCAAGGAAATATCCTGATTTCTGCGTCAAGTCGCTAATGGCAGGAGTCGATATCCTCCTAGATCCTATCCCTCTTGCTGACCAATGGAAAAAATTGCGCACCGCTGTCAGCAACGGCATATTGTCTCAGGATGATATAGATAAGAAGTGCAGGCGTGTGCTCATCTTCAAACATGCGTTGAACTGCGGTATTATGCCAGACCGATCGGCCATTGACACTCAAAATGCTCAAACACTGTCAAAAGATCTGTATCAAGCAAGTCTTGTGCTCCTCAAGCACGAGAAGCCTTTCAACGGTAACACGATAATAGAGGTGCAGAATGCCAAGAGTGCCACCATTGCTCAAGTCAACCAGAAATGCAATGCTTCAAAAAAGCCAATCACACTCATTTTCTACACTTCGCCTTACAATCTCGCATATTATAAGGATGCCATCAAGAAAGCATCCTCGGTCATTGCTGCGCATGAGGACTACAGTTTTGCGCATGAAGCAGTACGTAATGTGCTGGAAGGGAAAGCGAATATCGACGGACAATTGTGTGTGACAATTCCAGGACTATTCAATACTGGCGATGGGCTTGTAATCAACAACATACGAGAGACCGAAACCACTGTCAACAACCCTGCAGACTCTATTCCCCAAAAGCCTGCAATCGCAGAGATAAGCAACAATGCTCTGCTCGAAATAGACTCCATAGTGAACGACGGCCTTCAAAAGGGCGCGTTCCCTGGCTGTCAAGTTCTTGTTGCCAAAGACGGAAAAATCATATACAATAAATCTTTCGGCTGGTATGACGAGACTCGACAGAAGAAAGTCACCAACGAATCAATCTACGACCTTGCGTCGGTAAGCAAAGCCGCAGCAACCTTACCCGCCTTGATGATTGCCATCGACGAATACGGCATCTCGGTCAATGACAAGATGAGCAAATATGTTAGTGAGATGAGAGGAACTGACAAACAAAACATCACTATCAAGCAGGCGCTGTTCCACGAAACAGGAATGCGCGAAGGATTCCCATTCTATGGCATGACAATCGACTCTGCATCTGTAAACGGACGACTATATAGCTCTAAGAAAGATGCGACTTACTGCATCTTGCAGGACAAAAACACATGGTTCAATAAGAACCTGACTTGGAACAGTCAATATATCTCGGAAAAGAAAGACGAACAGCACCAGTTGCAGATCGCAAACGGGATGTTCATCGCTAATTCTTTCCGCGATGAGATACTCGGCAAGACTCTTGCCCTCCCTCTGAAGAACGTCGGTCGATACAGATATTCGTGTCTGAATTTCGTCTTGCTCAGATGCGTCATCGAGGCAAAGACAAAGACTCCGCTCGACAGGTACCTGCAGACAAGACTCTTCGAGCCATTGGGACTTACCTCGTGCACATATAATCCGCGACAGAACAAGGACATCGACCTCGCACTTGTCGTGCCTACAGAAAACGACCAAGCCCTGCGCCGACAACTGCTCCACGGATATGTCCACGACGAGATTGCCGCATGGAGCGGAGGCGTAGAAGGCAATGCCGGATTGTTCAGCAATGCCACCGACCTGGCAAAAATCCTCCAGTTGATGCTCGACAACGGGAAGTATGAAGGCCAACAGATTATTTCGGAGGAGACTTGCAAGCTGTTTACTACCACAAAGTCAAATAAAACTCGCCGAGGTCTCGGTTTCGACAAGCCAGACATGAAGGTTCCAGCTAAGAGCCCTTGTGCCGAAGAGGTGTCAGGAAGCGTCTATGGACACACTGGTTACACTGGCACTTGTTTCTGGGTCGATCCCACCAATCGCATGATCTATATTTTCCTTTGTAACCGAATTTGCCCGTCTCGAACCAACAGAACATTAATGACAGGTGATTATCGCACCCGCATCCAATCGGTTCTCTACAACAGGCTTGTCGAAAAATAAAACGATTCTTTTTGTCACTTTTTTGCTTTTTTGGTTGCAAATAGACACAACCGAAGGTAATATTGTGCTAATTATATTATTTTTTTACTCATATTTCTTGGGTTTGTGCATATCTTTTTTTAACTTTGCACATAATTTATGGGTTATGGTATCGCCACAACAGTTATTTCATTAGTGGCACATTTGTCAAAATAAGGTTAATTATTAAATTTTTGAAATATGGAAGGATTAACTCCAATGCAAACCGCCCTCTTGCTCATGATAGTAGGTATGGGTACGGTGTTCGTAATTCTGATCCTGATCATCAATCTCTCAAAGCTGATGATCTTGGCGGTCAACAAGATTGCTCCTGAAGAAGCTCCAAAGAAATCGGTAGAAGTTGCACCTGCTGCAATAGCTCCTAATGTTGAAGCAGCCATCAAGGCCGCTATCAGCCAAGTTGCTCCAAAGGCAATGGTAACCTCAATCAAGAAGGGATAATCTCAATTCGGATAATAGATAAAAAAGTATATAAGTATGGCAAAAGAAGTAAAATTGTCGTTGGTCTTCCGCGACATGTGGCAGAGCGCTGGCAAGTATCAGCCTCGTGTTGACCAACTCGTAAAGGTAGCTCCAAAGATCATCGAGATGGGCTGTTTCGACCGTGTTGAAACAAACGGTGGTGGCTTTGAGCAGGTTAACCTCCTCTATGGAGAGAACCCAAACAAGTCTGTACGTGAGTGGACAAAGCCATTCCATGAGGCAGGCATCCAGACTCACATGCTCGACCGTGCTCTCAACGGTCTGCGTATGTTCCCTTGTCCAAAGGATCTCCGCAAGCTGTTCTATAAGGTTAAGAAGGCACAGGGTACTGATATCACTCGTATCTTCTGCGGTCTTAACGACCCTCGCAACGTGATTCCTTCAATCCAATACGCCAAGGAGGCTGGCATGATTGCTCAGGCTTCTCTCTGCATAACCTTCTCTCCTATCCACACAGTTGAATACTATGTCAACCTCGCCAAGAAGTTCATCGAGGCAGGTGCCGACGAGATCTGCTTGAAGGATATGGCAGGTATCGGCCGTCCAAAGAGCCTCGGCAAGATCGTTGCTGGCATCAAAGCCATCAAGAAGGACATCGTGATCCAGTATCACTCACACGCAGGTCCTGGCTTCAATATGGCTTCTATCCTCGAAGTTGCGGAGAATGGTTGTGACTATATCGACTGCGGTATGTCGCCTCTGTCTTGGGGTACAGGTCATGCCGATGTCATTACAGTGATCGAAACTCTCAAGGATGCAGGTTTCAAGGTGAAGGATGTTAACATGGCTGCTTACATGGAGGTTCGCACTCAGATTCAGGAAATGATGGACGACTTCCTCGGCTATTACATCCCAGCATTGAACCACCTCAACAACTCTCTCCTTGTCAAGCCAGGTCTCCCAGGCGGTATGATGGGTTCGCTTATGACCGACTTAGAAGAGAACCTCGAAGGTCTCAACCGCTGGAAGGAGAAGAATGGCCAGCCAAAGCTCACTACTGACGAACTCCTCATCAAGCTCTTCGATGAAGTAGCATACGTATGGCCAAAGATGGGCTATCCTTGCCTCGTTACTCCTTTCTCTCAGTATGTCAAGAACCAGGCACTCATGAACGTGATGCAGATGGAAAAGGGCAAGGAGCGCTGGAGCATCATCGCCGACAACCACTGGGATATGCTTCTTGGCAAGTCAGGTCAGCTGCCTGGTCCTGTTGCCCCAGAACTCGTCAAGATGGCTGAGGAGAAGGGCTTGAAGTTCCAGACCGAAGACCCTCAGACTTTCGCGCCAGACAACCTCGATGACTTCCGTGCCAAGATGAAGGCTAACGGCTGGGAGCTTGGTCAGGACGACGAAGAGCTATTCGAGTACGCGATGCACCCATCACAGTATGAGGCTTACAAGAGCGGAAAGGCAAAGGCAGACTTTGAGGCTGACCTCGCAGAGCGCAAGGCTAAGAAGGCTAATGCAGGCACAGGCGAAATCAGGGCTCAGGAACTCAAGGTGACTGTCAACGGTGAGGTTTATACTGTCAACATCGCTCCTAATGACGGTTCGGCTCCTGCTGCACAGTCTGCAGGTGCTGCACCTGTAGCTGCTGGCGAGGGCGCAGACGTTCTTGCTCCACTTGAAGGTAAGTTCTTCCTTGTCAAGAATGCTGCCGAGACTCCAGTCAAGGTTGGCGATATGGTCAAGAAGGGACAGACTATCGGCTACATCGAGGCAATGAAGACCTACAATGCCGTTGCAGCCGACTGTGACGGACAGATCACAGCCATTCTTGCCAACCCAGGTGACAAGGTATTTGAGGACGATCCAATTTTCAAAATTAAGTAATAGACAATGGATTTTATCAACACAATATTCAGCAACCTGTATGAGATGACGGCATTCAGCAATATCGCTGATCAGCCTCAGTTTCTCATCATGTATGCTCTCGGCTTCCTGTTCCTATATTTAGGAATCGCGAAGCACTATGAGCCATTGCTTCTTATCCCTATCGCAATGGGCATCCTCCTCGCCAACTTCCCTGGCGGTGAGATGGGTGTCTATGGTGCTGATGGCAATGGCATCGTACATGCCAACGGACAGGAATATCACGTTTATGAGATGGGACTCCCAGAGATAGCTCACGAGCTCGGTCTTATGAACATGATCTACTACTGGCTCATCAAGACAGGATTCATCCCACCTGTCATCTTCATGGGTGTTGGTGCAATGACCGACTTCGGACCTATGCTCCGCAACCTCAAGCTCGCCATCTTCGGTGCTGCTGCCCAGATCGGTATCTTCGGTGTTATCCTCTGTGCTGTAGGTTCAGGCATGTTCACTCCAAAAGAAGCAGGAGCTCTCGGCATCATCGGTGGTGCTGATGGTCCAACAGCCATCTACACAACCATCAAGCTGGCTCCACACCTCCTCGGTCCTATCGCAATTGCAGCTTACTCATACATGGCATTGGTTCCTGTGATCATCCCATTCGTAGTCAAGCTCTGCACAACACAGAAGGAACGCGAGATCAACATGAAGGAGCAGGATAAACTCTATCCAAACACTCTCCAGATCAAGAACATGCGAGTTGCCAAGATCATCTTCCCTATCTTCGTGACTGTGCTTGTGGCTATCATCGTGCCTTCAGCAGTATCGCTCATCGGTATGTTGATGTTCGGTAACCTCATCAAGGAGATCGGTGCTGATACAGCTCGAATTGCCGACACAGCAAGCAATGCCTTGATGAACATCGCAACCATCTTCCTTGGTCTTTCAGTAGGTGCGACAATGACAGTCGATTCATTCCTCAACTGGCAGACTATCGGCATTGTTGCAGGTGGCTTCTGTGCATTCGCTGTTTCTATCGCTGGTGGTATCTTCCTCGTGAAGCTCTTCAACCTCTTCTCAAAGAAGAAGATCAATCCACTTGTAGGTGCATGCGGTCTGTCGGCTGTGCCAATGGCTTCTCGTGTTGCCAACGACATCGCGACCAAGATCAACCCTAAGAACAACATCCTCAACTACTGCATGTCAGCCAATATCTCAGGTGTTATCGGCTCTGCAGTTGCAGCAGGTGTATTGATTGCCTTCCTCGGCTAATCTGATTCTATCTTCAAGAAATAAAAAAAGGCGAGCATCGACATGAAGCTCGCCTTTTTTATTGCAAATTATTGCACAAAAAAGAGAAAAAATACGACAATAATGAGATATTTCAAACTTTCCATGCATCGAATTCAACAAGTTAGTAAAAAAATGAGTATATTTGCCCTCAAATAGACAATCTTTTAATTGACCGTTAATATGATATTATCAAACCTCACACACAAAGTATTGACATTTCTTGTCTTGTTAGGTTTTTTCTGCATATCGTCTGCATCGTTGGCAAACACCGATTCATGGAATGGCTCTGTGCTTAGGCCGAACAAGGGCGCTGGCACTAAAGACAACCCTCTTCTGATTACCACGGCAGAGGAGTTTGCATTCCTGCTTCAGAACTTTGATTATAACAACGGAGCATGTTATCTCAAATACTATAAGCTTACATGTGACATCGACATGAGTTCTTGCCGATGGACTTATGGTATTGCCTCAACCGAAAACAAATCATTCCGAGCCTACTTTGATGGCGATGGTCATAAGATCAGCAATATTGTGGTGCCTGTGACCAACTCAGAAACCGAATTGAATATCGGTGTGTTCCCTATGTTGGGCGGTGACGAGGATTTCGAGTCAGCAATCATAAACCTTGAGATTGACAACATAACATTCGAGATCACTAATGCCGATTATAATGGCAAGAAACAGTTCAACATCGGTGGACTTGTCGGTCAGATGTACCGCAACTCGCGCATCGAGAATTGCATCGTCAATTCAATGAAGGTGAAGGACAGTAACTCTACCCTTAACCTTGTCGACAAAGGTTATCTGCGCATCGGTGGTCTGGTAGGCAACATGCAGGAAACGTTCGGCAGCCAGGACCGCAAGAAAGATCTTGAGTCGATAAAAATTGTCAACTGCTATGGACTGGGATCTGCCGATCTCAGCAATATTTCGGGGAACAAAAACAGTTTCAGCATAGAACTCGAACAGGGTACCAAGACCGAAGGATCCATCAACGGCATCAAGTGGAACAAGAAACAAAATAATTGCTACTCGTTCTATCCTGCTACGGTCGAAATTTCCGAAGAGCCATCAGATGCAAGCGGTCGTCATTTCAAGGCTTCGATTGTCGAAGGCAGTGGAGCCAAGATGCGCTGGACCGTTGATGGCAGGGAACATTCCTCAAGTTCGACTGAATGTACCGTACCTTTCGATGTCAAGGATCGCTCGATTGCCTTTGAGTTGCTTGACAGCAAAGGCAACATCATAGGCAGCGATGCCGCCTTAATTCAGCCTGCCGACCTAAAACTCAAAATCACCGCTACCAAGAACGGCAATAGCTATGTCCTGAAAAGCGAGATTATTGGTGAAGGTGCCAATGCCCTTGCCAACGAGTTTGTGTATTCATGGCAAGACCTGAGTGACGGAGACAAGAAAGTCGGTTCGAGCGCTACGCTCACAGGAGCCAAGGAAGGTCACACCTATCATCTATCTGCTACCCACCGTCGCTGGAAGTTCTGCACCATTTCCGGTCTCTATTCTTTCAGCAAGCCGATTTTCGTCAATCTCAACGGCATCAACACCAAAGATGCAAAACAATATACCATCGACCAAAAGACCACATACGACAAGGGTGACGACAGCAACGACGGTCTGTCTCCTGAGAAGGCCGTCCGCACAATGAAGCAAGCTTATCAGCTACTCTCGTCAAGCGTGATTGGCAACAACATCATCGTGGTGATGGGCGATTATGACCAGAATGTCTTCAACGTCCATAACGACAATCAGAACGACATTAGCAACAGCGAGTTCTTTGTCAAAGACAAACCTGCCATCATCACTGGCCATTATGGCAATATCTGCAACGGCAAGCTCTTGCTGACCACAAACTCATGTGTTATCGACGCCGACACTCGATTCGAGAACATCACTATCCACGGCAAGCCAGGTGTAGAAGACAAGATGAGTATCATGGCTCAGGAACACAACCTTACCTTTGGCTATGGAATGATGATGTCGGGATATGAGCCATTGGGTTATGGACGCGGTCTCATCGACGGATCGTTTGTTCCAAGTGTAACACTATATGGCGGTTTCAAGAATCAGGATGATGCCAATGCTACCCACAAAGAAAACTACATCAGAATATTATCAGGCTACTACGGACGTGTCATTGCTGGTGGTTACAACACTCGTCTGAACGAAAAGACTGGCAATGTGGCTGGTTCGCCACGCAACCCTTTACGCACTCATATCGTCATTGATATCTGCAACCATAAGAATCCTATGTCCTACACATTCGATGTGGGACTTGCTACAGCTGGTCAGGGCAATGGCTCATGTTATGCAGTAACCAGCATCGACGTATGCGGCACCTCGCGTGTGGGTCGTGCCGTAGGTGGCAACTTGGGCTATGGACGCAAGGCATGGGTCACCAAGAACGATGGCAGCAAGAGTGAACGTCCGACCGACTCATTCTTCGGACAGAGCGAAATCAACATACGTGGCGGCAACATCAACGAGATTTATGGCACAAGCCTCGGACGAAGTGGCAAGCTCATGAACCCTAAAGAGGATGTCACCGACTCTATTGCCACATATTACTATGGCAAGGCTGTCATCAACATCAGCGGTGGAATGGTGCGCAACACCATATATGGTGCTGGTGGTGGCGGTGTAACAGGTCTCTCTCTCAAGGACGAATACCACACATTCGACCCTCATATTCCTTACAACCTGAACAATGGCGAAATTGCCTACGGTACGTTCGATAAGGTTGGCAACAAGATGCCTAAGGTTGTGGTCAACAACGACTCGCTCATCGATCTCAACAAGTCGTCGGTGATAGTCAATGTGATGGACAAGGCTTTCCTCCGTGGATCAATCTATGGTGGCGGATACGGCTTCAGCAACCAGATTTATACCGCCATGGCATTGAGTCAGGCAGGTGGCATTTTTGGCGACACATATATCAACATCTCAGGCGGCACTATCGACGGATATGTCTTCGGTGGCGGCAAGGGCACGACGAGTTACTTCGACAACAATGACCTCACAGGCTATCCTGTGTCGCATGGTGTGCAGCAGACCAACGAGTTCTTCACCCGTCTGGCTCTCGTCTATGGCTCTACTCATATCAACATCTCAGGAGGCACCATCAAGGGTATGGTGTTTGCTGGTGGCGAGGGTTCGTATTACCGTCCGACATCCGATACCAACTCTGCCAATATCACAACCTACATGGCAAGCGTCATAGGCAACACGCATATCAATGTCAGTGGTGATGCCCACCTCAACGACTTCATATTCGGCGGTGGCAACTATGGCAATATTCTTCACACTAAGTCTCTGCCTGAATCTGGCTCGACGTTCGTCACTATCGATGGTGGCAAAATCCAGAACTCTATATATGGCGGCGGACATGGACATGTAGATATGGAACATCCCGAACGCTCGATTGTTGCCGAGATTGAAGGCGACACCCACGTTCTTATCAAGGGCGGTGAGTTCGACTGGATTCCCGAATCGTCGCGCTACGACTCTATCCGCTATTATGGCATCTACGGCAGTGGTCGTACAGCCAGCATCGTCTATGGCGATACTTATGTCGAGGCACGTCGAAGCCTGTTCTCTAAGGAGTTCCTCGAAAAGGCAGGCCTAATCCAGTGGGAATACGGCAAGCCGTGGGACAAGCGTTTTACCATCTGTGGCGGCGGCTTCGGCGAGATGACCGACGTAATGGGCAATACCAATCTGCTCATCAATGTAGAAAGCGAAGAGGACTTCGACTCAAAGATTTTTGAAGACCCTCAGAAAACCATCGCAAAGTATGCCAAGCCTCATTATTGCTTCCTCGATGTCTTCGGAGGAGGACTTATGGGCAATGTTGAAGGCAGCACCAATGTCACCATCAAGGGACGTCCTTTCATCCGAAACGTCTATGGAGGAAGCCTGATTGGCAATATCGGACTCAAAGACATGTCGCTTAATGGCGACATCTATACCCCAAGCAACGACAAGCGAGACTACCAGACTCGCACCACTGTCAACTTCATATCGGGTTCTGCACATAGTGTATTCGGTGGTGGCCTGATGGGCAACATCTGTGGCGAGACTATGGTCAATATTGGATCCGACGACCCTGCCAGCAACAAAAATATCTTCATCAACACCATCTTTGGCGGCAACGATGTCACTGGCACCATCGCGGGCAGCAACAATGCCCGTTATGGCACCAACATCAACATCTTTGGCGGCATCATCAGTGGCGATGTCTATGGATCGGGCAATGGTCAGTATGGACAATACGACCAGCCATCGTCGGAGTTTGAGCCAAACAGCCTCCAGAACGCTTCTACTGGTCGCGAGCATCCTCATGTAGCATCAGCGAGCATCAGCGTATCTGGCATCGACGAGGACAATCGCGCCATTATCAAGGGTACGTTGTTCCTTGGTGGCAACAACACCACCGTCGGACAGTTTGTACGTGATGTCAACGACCGCCCACAATTCGGTATGCTCCGCGAAGTGCTTGTGCCTAACTCGGGTCGTGCCCGCCTCAACATCGGCAACCACGTGTCGATAGGCAACCTCTCGATGGGTTCAAATGGCAAACATCTGATGGATTATATTCCATCTTACACATACGATGGCACACATTGGACTAAAGGCTACGAGAGTCAGGAGGATTTCGAACATTTCTGCCGTATCGTCGATATGTCGTGCGTGCCTTTGCTCACCTTCAACTCCGACCGTTCATTCAAGAATAATCACGCCATCAACGACCTATACGGCAAACAGAAGATCTTCGAGACAGGTGACGAGATGGATGCGCGTGATGTCGTAATTGGCAAATTCATCGGTGGTGGCTTCAGTGGCTCAATGACTGCCGACAGTGTCTATAACTACACACTTCCTGTCGGTCTGACCATCACGGGCGACATCATCGGTGGCAGCCAGAATGCTCATTTCAAATATATCGAGACCCAAGGTGACAGCATTGGTATTGTTCGCGAATACATTGGTGGTTTCCTGCCTTACAACAAGGACATCAAGCAGTATCACCGCCTGCAGCTCAACATCTTCTGCCAGTTCGCACCTATCAAGAAAATCACAGACCGTGAAGGTGAGACCTATTTCACTGGCTCAAATATCTTCGGAGGCTGCTACGACTATGGTATAATCCATGGCGCAGCAAGCATCAACATGCACAGCGACATGGTGGGCAAAGAATATTCTTCGGTTGCCTCGCTGTCCGAACTTGCCTCTCAGAACATCGAGTGTTGTCAGATTTATGGTGCTGGCAAAGGCAAGAACACCGAGGTTATCGGCAATACCTATGTCTCGCTGAGTGGTGCGTATTTCAATGGCGAAAAGTCCATACCTAACCTCATCAATGTATATGGTGGAAGCATGGAGGGACGTGTAATCGGCAAGAGCAATGTCGTGTGCGATTTCCAGGTATCTGGTGCCACTGCTACCGATGCTGTTTCACATGGCATCTGGAACAAGGCCTACGGCGGAGGTCGCATGGGCGATGTCATTGGCGAGAGCTTGCTGATTCCTGGCCTTAAGGCTCCTGCTGGTGTTGGCACTACGGTACGCGTATATAGCGGTCAGATCAACGAGGTCTTCGGTGGTGCACGTATGGCAAACATAGAGGGTGGCTCGTTTGTCGAAATCAACGAGAAGAGCCACGACCACTTCCACACCATCATCAACCGAGTGTATGGAGGCAGCGACGTGAGCGGGAACATCGGTCATGGCATATACAAGAACAGTGCTGGCGAAGAAATCGAGACCAACACCTATGTGCGCATCACCGAGACTCCTGAGGGCGATCAGGTTTATTCGGGCTTCCCTCTCATCGGTGAAGTGTTTGCTGGTGGCAATGGCAACTATGGTGTCCATAGCGATGGCGATAGCTATGCCGATGGCGAGATCTTTGCAGCCGACAGCAATATCTCACTTGCCGGCAAGGAATATCCAAATGTTGATATGACCTATCTTGATATATGCGGAGGTACTATATTCAATATGTTCGGCGGTGCCAACAACAGTCTTGTGCGCAAAGCCACAACTATTAGGGTCTGCTACAAGGACAGAGACATCACTGCTCATTTCGACCGCACTGCATCCGACGAGTGCTTCTCACGCGGACAGCAGATGCTGAGATATATCGATGTCAAGGAAGGTTTTAGCGAAGATGATTTCGTAATCAGCACCAAGCACAACATACATCGTCTGTTTGGTGGCAACAACCAGATGGATATGGGCATACAGCCTGAGTGGCTCCTAATGAATGGTTATGTAGGCACTGTCTATGGTGGCTGCAACCGTGCCGACGTGGTTTATTACAACGAGGCAGAAGACCGCCAGCTGCATCCAGAGACAAGTGGCAAGGTCGGTCTCGCCCTCAACCTCGACTACCCAGACTTCCGTGCCGACAATGTTTTCGGTGGCTGCCGTATGGGTAACGTGCAGGCTCGTAAGAACGAAGACGGCAAAATGGTCAATGTCGTATTTGCCAACAATCAGTATGGCACTACGGTCAATGTCAAGGCTGGTCGCTATGGCCGCATCTTCGGTGGAAACGATGTCTCAGGACAAATTCACAACGGCACGCGCATTCAGCTCGAAGGCGGCGAGATTGACGAGGTCTTTGGTGCTGGCAATGGCGAGTATATCTATCAGTACTCGACCGATGTATCAGAGATTACTGAATGTTACGACCGTAAGGCGCAGATGTTCTATTATAAGATACCAGCAAGCGAGACTTTCGGAGGCAGCAATGCCAACGACTTCCAGAAGATGCAAGCTATTGCTTCGTTCCGTCCTAACATTGTCAAGTCGTTTATCGAGATTGCTGGAGGATTGAAGAACAACCAGCGCGAGATGGTCTATGTCAATCAGGGTGTTTATGGTGGTGGCAACTGCGCCACAGTCAATGCCGACACTACACGCAACGACAATATCACCCTCCATATCGGAGACTATTGCTCAATTGAGAATCTCTATCTTGGCTCAAACGGTGCGCCTCATATCAACGAGAGCTATCTTTCAAATCTGCTCAAGTACAACAACATGGGACGCCTGTCTCAGACCGACAACAATGGCCGCACATTGCTCGACTATCACATGGACGCAGTGATTATGCATGGCCTGCCACAAGATTTCCAGTTCCACCGCAACTATGCCAACTGTCATATCGGCTCGTTCTTCCTTGGTGGCAACCGTGGATCGCTCAGCACTCATGGCGAGTTGAGCCTTGTCTTCCCACGCACGCTCAAGATACGCGACAAGATTGTCGGTGGCTCTAATCAGGCCGACATCATCATCAAGGGTTCGGGCGACGACGAAGATATCATCCATCTTGGCGGTATCCTTTGGGACGGCATCGGCACTCAGCCAAAAATCGACATCGAGGTCAACTGTATGTTCGAAACTGCCGATGGCGAAGAGACAAGCGCTCAGGTATATCCTGGCTGCTACCAGAGCGGAAAGATCGAAGGTGAAGTGAATGTCACAATAAACGACTGACATAGTGGGAAGAATCACACGTTTTTCTATTCTCTTATGCACCATGCTGTACTTTTGCTCAGCATGGTGCATGGCTCATGAAGCCACTGACTTCGACAGCCTTCTGAATGCCTGTAAGGCTGAACTTTACCATAATCCTTCCGCTTCTGCCAATAAAGCAGAGGCAATAATTCGTCATTATGCCCTTTCCGACGGCAAAAATGATATTCTTGCAGAAGCAAAGCTTCTACTGGCCGATGCCCAAAAACTGATTGGCAACTACGACAGCAGCATCAGTAACCTATATGATGCGCTCGACGATTGCAATGACGACAACCAAAAGCTGAAAGGCAGGATATATCTTGAGATGGGTTTTGTATATAGCCGTCTGTTTGATTTCAAGAAAGCATTGTCTTATTGCAATCAGGCTACAGCCATACTAAAAGCAAAAGGAGATTCAATCATACTTGCAGATTGCTACAATACTCTCGGTATCGTATATTGCAATGCTGAAGAATATGTCGAGGCAGAGCATTATTTCAAACTTGCCCTAAGCATGAACCGCAAGTTCGGAAATGAGACGGCTATTGCTGCCAATCTGAATAACCTAAGTCTGTACAAAGGAGATCTTCAGGAAAAAATCAAATACATCAACGAGGCTATAGCAATCAACACAAAGCTCAGCAAGTTATGGTCGCTCGGAGAAAATTATAACAACAAGGGGCGTCAATACTTCTTTGCTGGTAAGCATAAAGAGGCTCTGGATACATTGGAGATTGCAAAGAAGTATGCCGAACAGGTAGGTTCGAAGGAACTATTATGTGATAACTACGAATACTACTCGATGGTATATAGTGCACTCAAGAATTATCAGAAAGCCTATGAATATCAAAAGAAACGTGAAGCACTAAGCAACGAGTTGCAAAGTGCCGAGAAACTGCGCGTCATAGAAGAGTCAATAATGCAAAAACGACTCGAAAAGAAAGCCCATGAAGATATGATACGCGAACAGGCTTACAGAATTGAACGATTAAGACATCGCTCCACAATCCTTATCTGTGCAATAATTATCTTGCTTATTGCAACGGCTTTGGTCATAAGCATACAGAAACGCAAAAAGAACCATCTTATTATGCACAAGCAGTATCTGCTCGAACAGTCGCAGCGCGAACTTGCCGAGTTGAAAATACAACAGCAACAGAACGAACTGCTATCAGTAACAGAACAACGCGACCTCAGTAAGCACGATGTCACAACTCTTTCGGTGTTTATCAATTCACGCAATGAATTGCTCGAGAAGATCAGAGACAAGATCAAAGAGGGTATGAACATGGACGAACGAAATCTGAAACAGCATCTGAAAAAAGTCAATCTCTTCATCCGTCAGAGTCAGGACATTGTAAAAACCAACAGTACAATAAGTGGCAAGATTAGTGAGAACAACACCGAATTTATAGACAATCTCAAAAAACTGCATCCCGACCTGACTCAAGGAGAAGTCAATCTGGCGGCAATGCTGCGCATAAACCTTTCGACAAAAGACATCGCACAACTTACCGACACTCTTCCCAAGACGATCAACATGAACAGGTACCGACTGCGTAAAGCTCTTAATTTGTCAAAAGAGATTGATTTGGTCGATTATTTGAAGAATATTTAAGAAAAGTGATATTGTAGATATACTGCAATGTTAATCAGTTTAATTATCAGCTATTTAATTATCAATTAGTAGATATAAATCAACATTTTTTTACTTTTTGTAGTCTATTTGTAGATAGTGTATTTTGTGGCTATTAATTGGCAATATGCTACCTTTGCACCACAATTCAACGAAACCACAATATCATTAAAACAAACAGATTATGAAAAACAGTAGAATTCGTTTTCTGCAAAGAGCAGTAGTACTTCTGCTTTTGAACGCGCTGTTTGCAATCACAGCTTACGCGCAGGAAATTAATGTCAAGGGTAACATCATCGATGATGAGGACTTCCCTGTCATTGGTGCTACCATCCTTGTCAAAGGAACCACCAATGGTACAACAAGTGACTTCGACGGAAACTTCAGCATCCGCACCGAGAAGAACTCTGTACTCTCCATTTCCTATATAGGATATGAGTCTCAGGAAATCATTGTCAATAGCGAGACCATCAACATTCAGCTGAAGTCGGCATCAGAAATGCTCGAGGAGATGATTGTTGTGGGTTACGGTACTATGAAAAAGAGCGACATGACAGGCGCAATCTCTTCTGTGGATGTCGGAGAACTCACAAAACGTTCTACTTCCAATGCTGCAGAAGCTCTCCAGGGTAAGATCTCTGGTGTCAACATACAGAAAGCCGGTGGCAATGCTGGTGCTGGCGTTCAAGTGAAGATACGTGGTGTAGGCACCATGGGTGACAACAACCCATTATATATCATCGACGGCTTCCCAGGCGACATAAACAATGTCAATCCTCTCGACATTGAGTCAATGGAAGTGCTTAAAGATGGTGCCGCAGCCGCCATCTATGGTTCGGTTGCTGCCAATGGCGTGATCATCATCACTACAAAAAATGGCAAGAAGGGTGAACTCAAAATCGACTTGAGTGCTTACGTTAGCTCTACTCAAATCGCCAAGAAGCTCGAGATGCTCAATGCCGAAGAGTACAAGAGCGTACACAAGCAAATGTACGACAACTGGAATGCTTACGATGCTGCTCGCGGAGGCACCAAGCAATACGACTTGCCTGCCTATATCACAACCAATACCGGTGTTGACACCAACTGGCAAGATGCGATGACTCGCAATGGCGTGTCTCAGAACTACAATTTCTCGGCTCGTGGAGGCAGCGACAATGCAAAGTATGCATTCTCATACAACCATACCGACGATATGGGTATCTTCCTTGGCAACGATTACCGTCAAGACAATGTCCATGCCAAGCTCCATCTCAGCAAGTATATCTTTGATCTCGACACCAACTTAGGTCTCAAGATTACCGACAACAACCAGCCAAACTATTCAATCAAGGAGATGTACATGATCTCTCCTCTCGTACCTATATATAATGAGAATGAAAAGTACGGCTATGGATTGACCAACTTCAACGGCTTGCCAAACAACCGTAATGTGATGGCTGACAACGACTATACCACAACCAAGGACCGCAGCTACTACACCGACGCAAACATCGCTCTCAGTGCACACATCGCTCCTTGGCTCGTATTCAAGACCAGCTACGGTTATCGTGGCGTTCATACTCGTTCATCTGAACACACACCCGACTATATTGCCGACGAGAAGAGCAAGAACATCTACCCATATTATAGCGAGACAACAAGCTATTGGGAGAACCATGTCTGGGAAAACACACTCTCGTTCAACAAGCAGTTCGACAAGCATCGTGTAGATGCAATGGCAGGTACTTCTGTCAATGCGACCAACTATACATGGAACTCGATTGGCGTAGAGGGCAAGACTACAGTGTATAAGGTAGAAGACGGCAAACTCATCTCGTCGAACGTACCAGCAGGCTTCCTCGATCCATACTTCTCGACCATCGATGCTGGTGCTGGTGGCACATTCAGTGGTAGTGGCACTCGCTGGAGATATAAGCGTGCATCTTTCTTCGGACGTGTCAACTATGCATTCGACGACAGGTATCTTGTTCAGGTGACCGTGCGTCGCGATGGTTCTTCTAAGTTCGGCAAAGACAGCCGCTGGGGTACCTTCCCTTCTGTCGCTTTGGGTTGGCGCATCACTCAGGAAGACTTCTTCCCTGAAGACACCTTCATCGACAACCTCAAGCTCCGTGCCAGCTGGGGGCGCTTAGGTAATGAGAACGCACTGGGCTACTATGATTTCCAGGCTCTCATCAGCACATATAACAGAAAGAGTCAGGGTTATGTACGAGGCAATGGCGACAACGCATGGGCTGGAAGTATAGCCCGTGGACTCGAGAACCGCTCTTTGAAGTGGGAAACAGCCGACTCAAAGAACTTCGGTCTCGACTTCGCAATGTTCCGCAACAGCCTGACAGGTTCGATCAATTACTATAACAGCAAGACCGAAGATTTGCTCATCACAAAGCGCCTTGCTCCATCGTCTGGTCTCGACAATCCTGTGCTCAATGTTGGCAAGATGAAGAACTATGGTATTGAGTTCGAACTTAACTACAACGGCACATTGGGCGACGGCTTTGAGTATAATGCCGGCATGAACCTCACTACTACCAAAAACGAGGTGACTCACCTTGCTGATGAAGACCAAGTACTCTATGGTGAAGGTCTCAAGTATGGTTCAGAGCATTTCCCAACTCAGACTCGTGTAGGCAAGCCAATAGCGGGCTTCTGGCTATACAAGACAGATGGCATCTTCCAGAGTGATGCAGAGGCTGCTGCTTACAAGAACAAGTCCGGCGAACTCTATCAGCCAAAGGCTGCTGCGGGTGATATCCGCTTTGTCGATACCAACAACGATGGTGTGATTGACGACGACGATAAGGTTTATTGCGGCTCAGGTATGCCAAAGGTAGAGGTAAACCTCAATCTGGGTGCATCATACAAGGGTTTCGACCTCACAATCACGATGGGCAGTGCGTTCGGACACAAGCTCTACAACGGCAATAAGTACTTCTATGAGTCGATGAGCTCTGGTTCTAACTTCCTAAAGTCGAGTCTCAAGGCATGGACTCCAACCAACACCCGCACATCTGTGCCTCGTGCCATCTATCAGGATCCAAACAGCAACTCTCGTGAGAGCGACCGTTTCCTCGAGAAAGGTGACTTCCTGCGTATGCGACTGTTGCAGGTGGGCTATACTATGCCAAACGGCCTGGCAAAGAAACTCTATCTCGAGAAAGTCCGTATCTATGCCAGCGGCGAGAACCTCTTCACTATCACTCCTTACGATGGTATCGACCCAGAATTCTCGCGTGCCAATGTGCTCAACACTGGTATCGACAAACTCATCTACCCATTTACTCGCTCATACACCGTTGGTGTTCAGGTTTCATTTTAAAATCATACGACAATGAAAAAGTACATATATATAGCAGGAATCTGCATGAGCGCACTCTTGGCTACCTCATGCGAAGACTTTCTTACCGTCAGCTCGCCTGACAAGCTCACTTCCGACAGTTTCTGGCGCGACGAGGCAGATGCCGAAGCTGGTATGGCAGCAGCCTATTCTCAGCTCGAATACTATATCGACACATGGGAATTTGCCGAAGTAAAATGGCCTGTCGAGGCATATCGCGAAGACATCATCGACATCGGCAACGATGCCATGAACTATCAGAACTGGGTGGAACTCTACAACTTCTCTTACACCAATGGTAACTCTCAGTTCAACTCCTATTGGAGCAACAACTACCGTGGCATCAGCTTTGCCAATCAGGTGATGGAGAAGGTAGCTGGAATCGAGAATATGGATGCTACCAAGCTCAGTCAGATGGTATGCGAGGCTCAGTTCCTCCGCGCCTACTACCACCTCAAGCTCCTCCTCAACTGGAAGGAAATAGTGATCCGCGACAAATATATTACCGATCCTGCCGAACTCGACAAGGCGCTCTCAAGCCGCACTGAGTGCTGGGACTTCATCGTTGACGACCTGAAGAATGCTGCAGCAGGCTTGCCTTCAAGCTACGATTCCGACAATCTCGGCCGTGCCACTTCGGGTGCTGCCTACAGTTATCTCGGCTTTGCCTATCTCACTCGTGCCTACGAGGAGCCAGAGAAAAAGACCGAGTATCTCAACAATGCTCTTTCTGCTTTCGGCAATGTGAGAGGTTATGAGCTCGAAACCGACTTTGGCTCAATGTTCGATGGCACCAACAAGAACTGCAAGGAGTCGATCTTCGAGTTGCAGACCTCAATGTCAAGTGCCAATGGCGCCAACTACCGCACTCAGCTACAATACTGGATTGCCACTGCCGAATTGGGCGGTTGGGACGAGATTCTGCCAAACAAGATTCTCGTCGATGAGTACAAGAAAGAGGGTCAAGTGGCAACCACAGGTCTTTACGATACCCGTTTCTATCACACTCTCTTCACCGACTGCGACTATTACAACGATGGTACGGGCAAAGTCTTTGGCTACGACTACAACGAGTTGTTCGACACCGACCGTCCTGCTTTCCGCAAACTCTTGCCAGCCACTGCCGATGCTTTCTGGGAAGACTACTGTGCTATCAACGTGCCTCTCATGCGATATGCCAATGTTCTGCTCATGATGGCAGAAGCTCACAACGAGCTCGGCAATCCAGCCAATGCCATCCCTCTCATAAATCAGGTGCGTGCTGCCCATGGTAATATGCCTGCCATGACAGGCATAAGCCAGAATGAGGTCCAGGCTCAGATCGAACACGAGCGTATGCTCGAGTTCCCATTGGAGAACTGGCGCTGGTATGACCTCCGTCGCTGGGGCAAGCTCAGTCAGGCTCTCAATGCAGTCAACCGCACCAGCTTCAGTCAGGAGAAGAATGCCTTCTTCCCTACTCCTCTCACCGAAATTAACTCTAACGCTTTAATTTCAGAATAAACGACATGTTCACCATCATCCTCGTCATGCTCGGTGGTATGACCGCAGGCTATCTGTTACGTCATCGCCACTGCTCCTTCCTGCCATTGGTCATCACCTCTCTCATCTGGGTGCTGCTATTCCTGTTAGGGCTGGAAGTTGGTTCCAATCAGCAGCTCATACATGCACTTCCGACATTGGGAGTCGAGGCGCTGATTATAACATTGGCAGCCTTGGCGGGCTGTATGGTGGGGTCATGGTTACTCTGGAGATTTATCAGGAAAAGCGCCGGAGGCAAGACCGAAAGGAAAGCCTCCGGGACTGACCGCGCCGACGAAGGAAACCCGCTGAAAGGCAGCATCATCATTGTCTCATTCTTCATCGTGGGTTGTATTGTGGCATATTTCGACTGGCTTCCTTTCGACCCATCTGCCATCGACTTCAGTTTCTATGCGCTATGCGGACTAATGTGCTGTGTTGGCTTCAGCATCGGCAACGACCCTGAGACCATCCGCAAGTTCCGTCATCTCAGTCCTCGGCTTCTGCTCTTGCCTCTTGTCACCATTCTCGGCACCTGGGCTGGCTGTGCTCTGATTAGTCTCTTCCTGAGCGGACATTCGCTGTTCGACTGCATGGCTGTTGGTTCTGGATTCGGCTACTATTCGCTGAGTAGCATCTTCATCACCGAATACAAAGGACCTGAACTTGGCACCATTGCCCTTCTGAGCAACATCATCCGCGAAATTGCCACATTGCTCCTTGCCCCCTGGATGTCAACAGTCTTCGGACGGCTTGCTCCAATCTCTGCGGGAGGAGCCACCACTATGGACACTACATTGCCTATCATCATCAAATCTTGTGGGCAGGACTTGGCAATAGTCTCAATCTTCCATGGGTTCGTGGTCGATTTCACCGTTCCGTTCTTAGTCACCCTGTTATGTTCAATATAAGCAAAACCTATATATTCATGAAGAAAGCTCTATGCCTCGTCGTTCTCTCTGGGCTCTGCGTCCTCAATGCACAGAACCATGAGCCATGGCAAGACCCATTGGTCAACGAGATTAACAGGCAACCTATCCATGCGTGCTTCATTCCCTACCTCAACGAGTCCGAGGCATTGAAGCACGACAGCCAACCGCTTGACACGCGCTTCGAACTTGACCAAAAGGCTGAGCGTAAGCTCTCGCTCGATGGTATCTGGAAATTCATCTACTACAAGAATCCTTCGCTCTGTCCAGAGGATTTCCACAAAGACAGTTTCCGTTCACGTGCTTTCAAGAGCATCAAGGTGCCAGGCAGCTGGGAACTCCAGGGCTTCGATGCCCCCATCTATACCGATACCCGCTATCCTATACCAGCCAACCCTCCATTCGTACCAGCCGACTACAATCCTGTTGGCTGCTACAAGCGCACATTTAATGTGCCTGCCGAATGGAACGACATGGACATCTTCCTAACCTTCGAAGGCGTGGAGTCGGCTTTCTACTGCTGGGTCAACGGTGAGCTGGCAGGCTATAGCGAAGACAGCCGACTGCCTGCCACCTTTGCCATCGGCAATCTCCTGAAGCCTGGCAAGAAAAACACATTGGCAGTCAAGGTATTCCGCTATTCCGATGCCACCTATCTCGAGTGTCAGGATTTCTGGCGCTACAGCGGCATCGAGCGTAGTGTGTTTCTTGAGGCTCGTCCACGACAGAACATCGTGAAAGACTTCCAGCTCGATGCCTTGCTCGCCAATCAGTATCGCGACGGCGACTTCCGTCTTTCCCTCAGTTTCAGCAACGTGACACCTGGAGGCAAGGCCGAAGTCAAGGTGCTTGATGCCGAGGGCAAAGCCATCAAGGTATGGCAGAAGCAGCACACCGATGCCAGCGACACTTTGATGAAGGTCAGCGAGATCTTCCCACAGGCTCATGTATGGAATGCCGAAGACCCATATCTCTACAAGCTGGTCGTGAGCACCTACGATGCCGATGGTGCGGCTCTTGAGTGTTTCGTTCACCGTTTCGGATTCCGAATCGTTGAGATGAAATACGGTCAGCAGCTCATCAATGGCAAGGCTGTGCTGTTCAAGGGAGTCAACCGTCATGATC
>JAEDEY010000084.1 GCA_016293065.1 Bacteroidales bacterium | reverse complement strand
TATTGCAAATAGATTAATATACATTACTTTTATATGGGACATATCAGACTATCAGGCTATACATTCTTTCTGCTGCCATTGCTCACGGCATTGGCAGTGTGGCTGTTTTTTGGATTCTATTATCCACACCATCTTCATTACCAGGAGCAGTTCCAGTTGTTTCTTTTGGATAGCGAATATGCGCGGGAAGTGATAAGCTGGCCTGGGGGACTATCCGATTATATCGGACGATTCCTGACACAGTTCTTCCTGTTTGCCAAGATAGGTGCAGCCTTGCTTGCCATACTGATTGTCGTGGTGCAGATGCTGACGGCTCGCTTGCTCGGCAAAGGATGGCTGTCGTGTCTGAGTGTCCTTCCTCCGCTTCTGGCCGTGAGGCTGCTCTGTGACGAGAATGCCCTTATGGGCGGCATTGTTGCCATACTGATGGCTCAGTTGTCGGCATGGTGCATCTCAGTCATTGGCAATCCAAGACTCCGTCGTCCGATTGCATTAGTCTGCACTCCCCTATTCTATTGGGCAATGGGACCTCTCGGCATAGTAGCTATAGTCCTGATAGCAATCGATGAACTGAAAAAGGAACACGTAGTAACGAAAGGTGCAATGGGCTTTATCATCGCTTTGTTGGCATTGTCATTAGCACTGCCTGCCCTGCTCGCATCGTTTGTGGCAGTCGAGCCTCAATATATGTATTCAGGCATTCATTATATGCGGTCGCATGGGGCAGATGCCAGCAGCCTCTGGTATGTGGGGCTATCGGTAGCCATCTTGCCTATCTTTGCCTTGGCATGGAAAAAAGGGACGTCACCTGTCACTCCGTGGAAGACGCTCTTGCTCTCGCTTGTGCTTGCCGTGGGCGGAGTCTTTGCCTTGGTCAAGCCTGCGGTGAACATGAAAGCCGAGTGTGTGATGGCCTACGATTTCATGGCACGAATGCAGCAATGGAACCGCATCCAGCAGGCTGCCGTCAGCACTCCTCCCAACAATGCCCTCAGTACCACAGTGCTCAACCTCGCCTTGGCAAAAAGCGGACGCTTGGGCGAACAGATGTTCGAATATCAGCAGAAAGGGACAATGGGCTTGCTTCCTCCATTCGAGAGCGATGCAATGAGTCCTTTGGCAACATCCGAGGTATATTACCACATCGGAATGATCAATACTGCTCAACGCTATACCTTCGAGGCACAAGAGGCTATACTCGACTATCAGAAAAGTGCCCGATGCTACAAGCGACTGGCTGAGACCAACATCATCTGCGGCAACTACCCCGTGGCTCGCAAATACCTAATGTCATTGAAAAAGACAATGTTCTATAGCGATTGGGCCGACCAGATTCTCGGTTTGTTAGGCAATGAAGAGGCTATAGACAATCACCTCGAATACGGACTTCTTCGCCGCAACTGCATCAGCTACGACAGTTTCTACAATGAGAACGACTACATTGGGATGCTCCAGCAACTTTATCTCTCGAACAAGAGCAACCGCCTCGGTTTCGAATATCTTCTGGCAGCGTGTTTGCTCAATAAAGACCTCGACATGTTTGTCAATGTCTTGGGTACGAATGATGTTATTGCCTACGATGACATGCCGACTTATTTCCAACAGGCTTTCGCCCTATGGTGGTCGATCAACAAAAGCAAATCGGGACAGAATCCTCCAGGAGTCAGTCCCGACATCACGATTGGACTGAAGAACTTCGTTAAGGATGCACAGAAGCATCAGAACAACCGTGAGTGGATGAGAAACCATTATGGCACAACCTACTGGTATTACTACTTAACCAACTAAGTTTCTTGTGCGAGCCTCGTCTCAGCATCAGTCGAACACGCGACTGAACTCTTCGACACTGATTGTCACAGGTTCAACCATGAACTCCGGACGATTGTAGCTCTTCAGCAGGAAGGTGTTGTTCTCTGGGTCAGCCTGTGGCAGGAGAAAAGCCTTTGCGGCCTTGCCATTATTGAAATATGTGAAATAGACACGGCTGTAGTTACCATCATAGCGACGGCTGGCACACATGATCCATCGTCCATTGCTCGACCATGAAGGATAGCTCTCGGAAAAGCCGTCGCTGTTCACGCCCCGAATATCGATGTTCTCCGAAGCCTCATCATCGATCCCTATGCACTCGATGTCGGCTTCGCTGTGTCGGCTATGGAAACATCCATAATGTCCCTGTGCAAACAGCAGATAATGGCCGTCGGGGCTGATACGAGGCAAAGTGGCACTCTTGTCGAGCGAAGCTGCATCATACACCAGTTCCTCCTCGCCGAACCTTAGACCTTCGGCGTCAAACGACTTGCGATAGAGATTATATTGTATCTTGGGATAGGTGGTTCGGATATCCTTGTCGCGCATCTCTTCAGGCAAAGGCACCGACTTGCAGTAATAGAGGTATTGGCCATCGGGCGACCATGTCGGATAGACCTCAAGGAGTTCTGGGTCGTTGCTTACCACTATCACCGAGTCTTTCTCGATGTCATAGAGTATCATGTCGCTCTCAAGGTCATAGACCTCAATCTTGTTGCTATTGGCAGTATGGAATGCCTGACGAGTCAGGTTCGTCGAGAAAGCGATCAGCTTTTCAGTGGGATGCCATGAAGGATAGACACCCGAAGAGATGGTATAGTCGCGCTTAAGATTGACCTTCGACACCTTGCCATCGTTGACCAGTACCGTTCCGCTGTTCGACAGACGCACATGGAAGAGCATATTGTCGGTCTTGTAGTTCTGATAGCTGTGGCAGTTGATACACTGGCCTTTCTCGCGATTGTTGCAGGTGATGGCATTGTTGAAGATCTCGTTCTCGTCAAAGTTGGTGACATTTCGCTGGGCAATCGACATATAGCTCCATGCCACATAGGTAGGTTCGATTAGACGATAAGAGAGATACTCGTCGATAGGATCGGCTGCCACATGCAGTTCGAACGGACTGAACGCGAGCCATTGCCCTTGCTTTTCGCCCCAAACCTCCACCATGATAGATTTTCCCTTCGCGCCTTCAAGCATCTCGCGCCATTCGTCGTCGGCAATCAGCACCTTGACACCCTTGCCATAGGTCTGCTGCTTGCCATCGGGAGTCGTGAACCGAGCCACACATGCACTATACTCAGCCGCTGGAAGCATGAAATTGAGAGGAGCTATATTATATGGAATGGTGACATCGCAATAGTCAGGATAGATGGCTGGCAGACTATCAGTCTTCTTGCTTTCAGACGGTACATCGGGATGACTTACACACGACGACAACAGAAGCAAGGCAACAGCCAATATCTGACAACAGGAGAGGATGTTTCTTTTCATAAAGTGCTTAATTGATAAAAAAACTTCGTTAGCGATATTAATAAACTCTTCGGCTGAAAATGTTATAATACCAATAGGTATCGCCATAATCGTGGCGCATCTTCTCGGCAACAGCTTCTCGGTCCAATCCCGACTTTACATTGTTTTCGAGAGAAGCCCAGAATTGCTTATATCGTTCATAAAGGGTTTCACTGACAGGTATTATCACCTTTTTATTTTCTGGAGCCTTGTCCATATACATTATATATGCCTCGGCAACAGGTATAGGGAATTCCTCGCCCATGTGCGTCTTGACGAACTTTCGGAACGAAGCCCAGAAACGCTTTGAATCCCTTCGCATCATAGAAAAAAACAATGCCTGCTCGGATGCCAACTTACTATCCGAATCATACCAAAGACTGATGCTGGTGACTATATATCCATCGCTGCTCTCCACACCTGTTATCTCATCCGGATAGGCATTATGCAGTTCTTTTATCTTTTCCGACACCTTTTCTGGTTGCCAGTCTTTGTAGAATGGATGACGATGGAGCTGCTCAATATAACGATTGGCAAGATTATCCTCGCCATTGGCATGGGCACATCGTGCAAGCATCTTTAGATAGGCGGGAGAGAAACCTGCCTGGACAGCACATTCGAAACTAAGTCGGAATGCCTCGTTGAGCATACCATAGTTGTAATATGTCACGGGTGCCGCTATTTCAAGGAAACTGACATGAACAGAATCCGGATCGAATTTGTTGTAAGCCTCATTACCCATCGGGAAAGAACGTTCGAGCAAAGTGCCTTCGTGCATAAGAGCTACATTCTTGAGCATGATCATCGAAATGGTAGGACGTTTGGCCGTTTCGGCAATTGTCACAACCTCCCTCCAGTTGTTTGCCTCTGCACTGCGCGTCATACGCATCTCGTTGATATAGTTCTCGTCGCTGAACATAAACGTAGATGTAAATGTGATACTGGCTACAACACACAATGCTGGAACAAACCATTTGTCAAGGAATCTTTTGGTAAGTGGAATAAGCACAATGACACTTGCCATAATCCAGAAAGGAACAGATAGTCGTGTACTTACGTCGGACGGAGTGGCAAAACGAGGAAATCCTGCCATAGTCACATCCTCTAATTTCATGTTTGAATAAGCAAGACTATGCCATATATCCGCTGTAGAGACGAGAATGAGGAAACAAACAATCTCTTGCCATGAAGGCTTTTCTGTCAATGCCAAGCAGAGCACGAACAGCAAGGCAAACCATCCTAACAAAGGATAGAGGATAAATCCTGAAATATACCAGACGAAATGCCATTTGCGAGGGGTGGCACGAGCAAACCACAGCAGGAGCAACATTAGCAACAGTCCCACCGACTGTGAGAACCAATAGCCTCTTATGGTAAAGAAATAAATCCAATAGCCTAAATCAACTACTGATGTAAGAAGGCAAGCCACAGGCAGAAGCATCAATGCCGAGGAACCACCTTTCAATTGGAACGCTTTTATGCCGACAATAAAGATAAGTACCCAAATGGCTACCAGCATCGACGCACCTAAGGCAGGATAATATAAAAATTGTGTCAGCCAGCCTCCAACATATTGCAACGCTGCAAATGGTTGTGACATTATTCGGGTGAAGAAGGTGACGCCATAGAGGAGTTCCGAACGGTCGTGTGCCGTATATAATACTTCCTGATTATTAAATAGTATATATACAACAAATGCTATGAAAGCCAAAAGACTTCCATAGAGAGAAACCATATAGAGTGTTTTCTTATTTGCCATTCTTACAATGAAAAATGGTTGGCTCAAAGAATGAGCCAACCGTAATTTGTATTATTTCTATAAGGAAAGATTATTCCTCATAGTAGATAGCGTTTACAGTCATGCTACCAGAAGTAACCATGATGTCGAGGTCCTTACCACTACCACCGTTACCGCGTGCACAATCCTTGGCAATAGCCTCGGTGAGAGGAAGCTCCCACAGACCATTTGTCCAATGAACATCTGTATCACCATCATAGCGGGCACTCCACCAACCGTTCATGATACGTCCAGCACAATCGTCACTAACGTCAGAGAGGTCGAAGATAAGGGTCTTGAAGCCCCAATATACTTCGTCTGAGAGGAATGGAAGGTGCTTACCTTCGTTGTCGCTGAAACGCATTGCAGCAGCATCCCAAGCACCTGGAGAGAATGGCTCCTGACCTGAACCTGGCTCACCATAGATATAGAAGCGCTGGAGAGGATCAGTGATAACCGAGCAAGTAACAGGGAATTCAGCAGTAACGATAGTACCATCAGCACAGAGACCTGTAAGAGTGACATTATGTTCGCCAAGCTTCATCTTCTTGGTAGCATAGTTTCCGACAAACTCCTTGCCGCCAATATTCCACTTTGCATTCACTGCAGCAGAAGTAGTGCAGGTGATTACATTTCCATTTTGGCCATTGTCAGCCAAATCAACAGTGACAGAAGACATGGCCTTAAGCTCATCAGCAGTAATGTTTCCGCCATTCTTTATTTCCTCGGTGATAGGATCGCAGGCGAAAAGGAGGAATACCGCTGCAAAAAACAAAAATATCTTTTTCATATTCTGAATTCTATTATTAATTAATTATAGAGATCAACATAAGATTTCTCTGCCTCTGGAGTATTCTCATCCCAACCTGGGTTCTGAATGAGGTTTCCATTCATAAGCGTGATCTGTGACTGTGGCTTAGCTACGAAACCGTTTGTATCAGCATAACGCTTAGCCCAAGAGCAAGTCATGTGCTTCATGGCAGTCTTGCTGGCAACATTACCCTTGACTACCATCTGCTTACCAGCCTGTGCCTGGAGAGCCTTAGCTGCGTAGCAAGACTCGCCACCGTCAATACCAGACCAACGACGCATATCGTTGAAGCGGAGACCTTCGAATGCGAACTCCCAGCGACGCTGGTTCTGAAGTTCCTTCAATGAATAAGCAGTCTCAGGAACACCTGCACGTCTCTGAACCTGGTTCATGAACTGAGCGTCACCTGTCATCTCAGAGAGCATCAGGAGAACGTCGGCATAACGCATGAGGTAGAAGTCCTCGAAATGCTCACCCTGCATTGGGTTATCAAGTGTACCCTTGAAGCTCTCACCACCGGCATAGTTCCACCAAGGAGTATCACCAGTCAGAGCATCAACTGTAACGCCATTGTACTTCTTTACGCCAAAACCAGATGCCTCGCAGCAGTCCTTTACGAAATCATAGTTGATTTCCTTGTTCTCAGTTACACCGTCGATCAAAGAACCGAGCTTACGGATATCGGTGTAGCCACCTTCGTTCTCAGCAATTGTCCAGTCGTCCCAGATATTGTTTGAAGGAGTACCCTGTCCCCAACCCTGAGTAAATGGATATGTATAATCGCGGTTACCATTGTTGCCATTTACACGAAGAGCCCAGAATACTGACAGATAGTTGCAATACATACGAGCACTAGAGTATGGACCCTTTTGATCAATATTCCATTTAGAAGCGTTCATGAACTGAATCTGGAAGAGTTCCTCCTTGTTACCATTACCCATGCCAGGCTGGTCGAAGCAGTTCTCACGCTTCATGTCAGCAATGAACTTAAACGCATGACCCTCACCAGTCTCGAGAGCCTTCTGAGTCTCGTCCCATACATAGCTGTTAGAGTACTGCCAGAGTGAACGGTAGTCTTCGAGAAGCTCGTAAGCACCAGAAGAAACAATATCTCTAAGTGCGCTTACTACATCGGCCTGAGAAAGAGAAGCTGCAGTACAACCCTCCTGCTCAACGAGGTTGATAGCAGGAGCTGAACCTGTAGAAAGGTCAGCAACCTTCTTATAGAAACCTGCCCAGAACATATAAGCACGAGCCATGAATGCCTCTGCAACATACTTGTTAGCGTGACCCGAACTCTTCTCAGTGCTCATAAGATTCATACCAGACACGAAGTCTGAGAGAATCTGAGGATAGATAACCTCCTCTGCACTTACCTGAGCCTTCATCTCTTCGGTGATCAGGGTAGCAGTAATCAATGGCACATCGCCATAGAGCTGAGTGAGCCAGAGAGTGTAGAGACCACGCATGAAGTAACCCTCACCAAGAAGCTGGTTGCGCTTAGCCTCATTACCTTTCCAGTCAACATTGTCGATTGTCTCAATCTGGTTGTTGGCGCGGTTGATACCACCGTAAAGGAGAACGAATGGCTGCTCATACTGGTTAGAATTCATCTGAACGAGGTGATGCAACGACTTAACCTTGTTGTCCTGCAGACCACCAGAGCCGTAGCAGTTGTCAGACATTACTTCCCACCAATAGAATGGGTGCTGATTATCTGCATCGCCTCCACCCATTGTATTCATAATACTGTAGGTGGCAGTATTCAAAGCCTCTACATCAGCGATCTTACCTGGGAAGGTAGCCGATGTTGCGTCGGTAACACGTGGATCGGTGTCCAACATGTCATCGCAAGAAGCAAATATAGTAGCTGAACAAACAGCTATAGCTGAAAAAATATATTTCTTCATAACTTTTTCGTATTAAAATTTAATGTTAACACCTACGAGATATGTACGAGATGGTGGATAAAGACCGAGGTCAATACCAGAAGCCCAGTTGTCGGCACCACCTGCTGAACCAACCTCAGGATCGAGACCAGTGTAGCTTGTGAATGTGTAGAGGTTCTGAGCCTGTACATAGAGACGGAGCTGCTGGAGAGGACACTTCTTCCAAATCTTTGTGAAGTCGTAACCGAGAGTTACAGCCTTGATCTTGAAGTAGTCTGCATCCTCCATGTAGCGGTTAGAAACCCAGAGGGTATTGTTATGACCTGTACCAGAGATACGTGGCTGGGTATTTGATGTACCCTCACCATGCCAGCGATCAAAGATGGTTGTGTCGTAGTTGTGCCACCAAGAGTCACCGAATGAACGGTATGAACGCATGATCTGCTGACCGAATGCACCTGCACCATTTACAGCGAAGTCAAGACCCTTCCAGTTGAAACCGAGGTTAACACCGAGAGTTACGTCTGGGTTAGGATTACCGATCTCATGACGGTCGCAAGCAGCACCTTCTGAATACTGGATAACGCCATCGCCATTGTAGTCATCCCAGATACAGTCGCCTGGCTGAGCGTTGTCGAGAACAGCCTTGCCTGCAGCGCGTGCAGCGTCGATCTGCTCCTGATTCTGCCAGATTCCACTGTATGACATACCGAAGAAGTAACCGATTGGCTTACCAACCTCAGCACGGTAGATGTACTCAGTACCCTGTGAGAGAACACCGCCAGTACCATTGATGTAGCCGTTCTCGTTAGCGATACGTGTTACCTCATTCTTGTTTGTTGCGATGTTTACGCTTGCATTGTAAGAGAAGTCCTTACCAATTCTGTCATTCCAAGTGAAGCCGATTTCAATACCCTTGTTCTCTACGTCACCACCATTGATATATGCAGGGTTAGTACCCTCAATGGCGATACGTGGAGCTACGATGAGCCAGTCCTTAGTAGTCTTCTTATACCAGTCAAAGCTCAAACCGAGACGGCTGTCAAGGAAACGAGCATCGAAACCGAGGTCGAGCTGTTCTGAAGTCTCCCAAGTCACATCAGGATTAGGTACGATATTTGCATAAGCACCTACATTAGGTTTACCAGTAAGAGTGAAACCATAGTCATCGCTGAACTTGTAACCGCTATCACCAGCCGAACCAGACTGAGCGATTGTAGCAAGATACTGATACTTAGCAATAGAGTTGTTACCGTTCTGACCCCAAGAAGCACGAATCTTCAAGAAGTCCATCCAG
>JAEDEY010000011.1 GCA_016293065.1 Bacteroidales bacterium | reverse complement strand
CGCAACTATTTCACCATCAAGGACGATGTGGTGCTTGCAAGCCGACTCTATGGCGGTGTCATATATGCCTATGGCAACTCGGAGGTGGCGCCTTACAGCGAGCAGTTCTACATCGGAGGCGCCAATTCCCTTCGAGGATTCAGTATAAGGGGAATAGGTCCAGGACACTTTGTTCCAGGAGAAAACCGTTATTCATACATGGATCAGACAGGCGATATCAAGCTTGAGGCCAATGTCGAACTGCGTTTCCCGATATCGGGCGATCTAAAAGGAGCGTTGTTCGCCGATGCCGGTAATATCTGGACAATACGCAACGAGGAAACACGCCCCAACGGACAGTTCACAGGAAAGGGTTTCCTGAATCAGATTGCCACCGACGTCGGACTTGGCATCCGTTACGATTTGAGTATGCTTGTAGTGCGCATGGATATTGGCATTCCGATCCATGACCCATCGAGCACCAAAGACAAATATTACAATCCGACAGGGTCGTTTTTTGGAAACTTGGGTTATCATTTGGCAGTCGGTTATCCATTCTGATATTTTATCCTGCTAATAATTTTTGCAAAGTTATTATCTCTCTTGATTAGCTTTGGACAGATTACTTATGGTTAAACCCTTTCCAAATCCGAGATTATAAGACATAGTTCCCAATGACTCGATTGTGAGTGTTGTCTTGTCCACAAATTATCTAAATCAGTCTGTTGAGGTGACAAAGTGTCATAGTGTCAAACTAAACGTCTGGCAAGGCAATGTTTCTTGTACTGTCGGCCCCACCGAGCCACATACCTCTATGGCGCATCATCGTCAAGTATGCGCAACCTGATGCCTACCTATGCCTTGCAATGGAAGGCGATGCAGATTGCGAAGAAATGCGATTGCACAGAGTACGATATGTTTGGCGTTTCTCCTAATTCCGATCCCTCACATCCGATGTATGGCCTCTATAGGTTCAAACAAGGCTTTGGAGGAGAGATCTTCCATCAGCTTGGCTGTTGGGATTATCCTATTGACGACGAAAAGTACAACTATTTTGTTGCCAAAGAAATGGGTATGCAAGGATATTATGCGACATGAGTTATCACTCTTATTTGCAAAATAATCTTGTTTCGCACAAAAAAAACAATAAAGAGCATTGAAAATATACATTAATGATGCAGAAAATCGTTCGCATTTGGCAAGCAAATACATATTTTATGTAATTTTGCAAATACAACAGAAAGGATTATGTCGCAAATCAATAGTAAGGTTTATGAACCAGAGTCGGCAAGAGATTTCTTCAATACGCTGGAAAAGTCTTTGACTTTGGTCGCTGATTACCGTAAGGCATATAATGTCATAAACAGGGTGTTCCAGCAGTGTGTTGATCAGAACACTTCGGGCAACAACCTGCATATCTTTGGCCCTTTTGCCAAGACTGATTACCTGCTGAAAGAACATGGCGCATCGAAAGAGATGTGCCAACACGCCAACGACACTCGTGTGAGATTGCGCAAACGAGTTGAGTTGGCCGAATCGGACTTGGAGAAATGGTTCTATCATGATTTGCGTAATATTGCTCAGTTTGTGTCATTCATTTATGACGAACCCATTCCCGTGAGTCTCAGTAAGAAGTTCCCTGCAACCGACGAAAGGCATCATTCGCGCGAATTGCTGAAATGCGAAAAACTGAGAGTCATCGTCGAACGGTGGGACAATGACTTCGTTTATGCTTCAGCCGATAATCTCGACGATGTTTCGGAAGTTAAGATACGCTATTCAAAAGACACTGAATCAGCTACCTTCGACTGGTCGTATCTGCGAGATATGTTCCGCCAAGGGACACAACTGAATCTGATACGTCCTCGCGAAAGGGAAGGAGTCGTCTATCCCGAGCTCATCATCTTTGAGCCTGACTATCTGGTAGATATATCCACTGTTGCCCATTGCTTTACCAACTATGCCGAATCTCCGTTGGTCAACCTCATAAAGAAACTGGAGCCTTCTCATAGTACAGAAGCCACGGTGATGGGTAATTTTGCAGGACAGCTGCTTGACGAACAGCTGCATAAGCTGCCCGATGGTCACACATATAAAGATAGCGTGAAGACATTCTGGCAAAACCATGCCATAGGTCTGCTCACGGTGGGGATAGGAGCATCGTTTCATGACGAAGCTCAGAGACAGCAAAAGAACATCGCAAAGGCTGTGAATAAGACACTTCCCCATAACATCTCTTCGTTTGATCCGCAAGAGTGTATGGTCGAGCCATCGTTCTTTTCAGAGATGCTGGGACTTCAAGGCCGTATGGATATGTTGCAGATGGACTATAAGCTCCTGCTCGAACAGAAATCGGGCAAGGGAGAGTTCCCTTACGACAACTTCAGAGTGCCAAAGTTCAAGGAAGAACATTATGTGCAGATGCTTCTGTATATGATGATCATTCGCTATAATTTCCGCGAAATTTACGAACAGAATGATGGCAAGCTCCATGCCTTTCTGTTGTATTCGAAGTATGCAGAAAGCCTCTGTGGATTAAGCTGGGCTCCTGAGTTGATGTTCAGGGCAATAAAGGTGCGTAATGGAATTGCATGGACGGAGATGCAGCTCATGGATGAAGACACGATAAAGATGCTCGGTGAGCTGACACCAGAGCAGTTGAATATCAAGAAGATCAACAATACGTTATGGAACAAATATCAGCGACAGCAGATTGCAGAAGTGTTGGAGCCGATTCGGCAATCCTCGGAACTCGAGCGAGCCTATTTTTACCGATTCTTCACTTTCATTGCCAATGAGCATGTCTTGTCGAAAATGGGCAATCAGAGCAAGGAAAATTCGGGCTTCGCAGCCAAATGGTATGACACACTGGAAGAAAAACTGCAAGCTGGCAATATTTATGACAGGCTGACGCTTGTCTCGCCCAATGAACAGACCGAAGGAAATATCGAGGAAGTGTGTCTGAGTTTTTCGGAAACAGAATCGAATGATATGTCGAACTTCCGAACTGGAGACATCGTCATTCTCTATGCCTATGATGCAGGCAAAGAACCTGATGCCCGAAAATCAATGGTATTCAGGTGTACTATCAAAAAAATAGAGTCTGGAAAAATAGACCTGTCGCTCAGGGCTGCACAATCGAACAAGCGGGTTTTCTTGAGAGACAGTCACCGGCAATGGGCTATCGAACACGACTTCATAGAAGCATCATACGCCTCGCTTTACAGAGGTATGCAGGCTTTCCTGTCTGCTCCACAGAGTCGCAAGGATCTGGTGCTTCTGCAACGTGAGCCTGAAACAGATGAACGAAAGCAGCTGAATGGCGACTATGGCACATTCAACGACCTAATGTTGCGCGTCAAGCAAGCCAACGATCTGTTCCTGATTATCGGTCCTCCAGGAACAGGCAAGACATCATTCGGACTTATGAACACGCTTAAGGAACAACTCACCGAGCCTGACAGTTCGGTGCTGCTGCTTTCTTATACCAATAGAGCTGTCGATGAGATTTGCAGCAAGCTCCATCGTGAAAAGATAGATTTCATAAGGCTTGGAGGAGACATGACATGTTCGCCAGAATATAAAGATAACCTACTGAGCAACAGAGCACAACAATGTAGCAACATAGAGCAGTTGAGACAGCTCATAGCCAAGACTCGCGTGATAGCTGCTACGACCACAGCCATGAATTCGCAACTGTCTTTGCTGAAACTCAAACAGTTCAGTTTGGCGATTGTTGATGAAGCATCGCAGATTCTTGAGCCACATCTCCTGGGCATATTGAGTGCGCATAACGATGGCAAGCCTTCGATAGCCAAGATGGTACTGATAGGAGACCACAAACAGCTGCCAGCAGTAGTTCAACAGACACCAGAAGTTTCGAAGGTGAACGACAAAATACTATGGGACATAAATCTGACCGATTGCCGCTTGTCGCTCTTCGAACGTATGTTGCTTCGCTATCATCAAGACCCGAAAGTGGTGTATATGCTTAACCGTCAAGGACGTATGCATCATGATATTGCGGCATTCCCTAACCAGACATTCTACAACAGCGCCCTGGAAGAGGTGCCATTGAAACATCAGAATCGGTCGTTGCCATTGGCTGGAACATCGTCAAATGGCATTGACAATATCTTGCGTACACGCAGAATAGCTTTTATCAATGCCGACTTGCCAAGCAATACACCTTCCGACAAGGTCAATCAGATTGAAGCAGACATAATTGCTGCAACCGTATTGCGAATCTATGAGATAGAAAAAGCACATTTTGATGCCACAGAGACGATAGGAGTCATTGTGCCATACCGTAACCAGATTGCAGCTATCAGGAATACAATAGAAAAATATGGCAACAAGACCTTGCGAGACATAACCATCGACACGGTCGAGCGGTATCAAGGAAGTCAGCGAAAATATATAATCTATGGCTTTACCGTGCAGCTATATTACCAGATGAAATTCCTGACCAACAATGTGTTTGAGGATTGGGATGGAAGCATCATCGACCGCAAGCTCAATGTTGCCATGACACGTGCTGAAGAGCATCTGATCATGGTTGGCAATGCCACATTACTGTCGGCCAACTATACCTTCGGCAAGCTCATCGAGTTTCTTCGCGCACATCAGTCTTATTTCGAAATAGCGAAAGACAGGTATGTTTCAGGAGATTTCGACGTTCCTGCTCTTAATCCATGACAGAGAACGCTGTGGGTCAATAAACCAGCTCAGAATTGCTGATCCACATCTGCGCCATTCGGTAGTGCATGGCGGGAGTTGGGTGGATGCCATCCCAGATCCAATAGTTCGCTGGAAGATATGGAGTAGATGCAATGGCCTCTGCCACAAGAGTGTGGAATGGAACAAGCGAGGCATTATAGTCGTTGCAGATACCTACAAAGACCTCGACCAGCGAATCTATCATCTGTTGCCGCTGTGGGTAGTTGTCGCTCTCACCTCTCCATCCAGTCTTAGCCACAAATGGAGTACAGAGCACGAACTTAACCATAGGCTTCTGTTTCTTCACATCATTGAGAAGCGAGCGAAGCTTCTTGTCCCATGTTTGAACGTCGATGGTTCGACCATCGTTCAATGCCTGTTCGACATCGTTGGTGCCAACCAGTATCGACACCACATCGGGGTCAAGGTTGAGGACATCGTTCTGCCAGCGTAGAGCAAGATCGTCGAGAGTGTTGCCGCTTATGCCACGATTCCAGAATGTCCAGCCCTCTTCGGGATAGAGAGCCTCAAAATATGATGCAGCAATCATCATGTAGCCATGACCATAGATATGGTTCATGTCGTTCTGGTCGCGTTGGTCGGATGAGGCATTCCACACCTTGCTGTTGCCCCAGGCACCATCAGTAATAGAGTCTCCGATAAACAGCACACGTTTGCCTTTTGCCATCGATATGACAAATAAAGCACAAATACAGAGAGTGATGAAAAATCTTTTGTTCATACAGCTTGACTTATTGTTTGCTTCATTGTTCTGAGTGCGGCTCTTGCATGGCGCAATCAGAATGTAATTATTTCCTGCTGATAAGGTTGTCTTGTAGAACGAGTTCGTGAGAGTCGATCATATCGCGAACGACCTTGGCAGTGAGAGTCTGGTCGATGTGAGAGATAGACTGCACTATTTGTGACAGAGGACGAGGTGACTGTGCAGAGAGGATAGAGAAGACCTGCTGACGAACGAAATGATTCAGTTCGTCGATATTGCCATTAGTCTCCGATTGACGAGAACGGCAGACATCGCAGTGTCCGCAAGTGTGAGAAATAGTCTCGCCGAAATAGCGGAGAAGCTGCGAGAGTCGGCATTCCTGGTCGTTATCTACATAATCGATCATGGCTTGTATGCGAACCTCCTGACGTTGCTTGCGTTCCTCGTAGATGGCACGTGAGATGCGCACCTCTTCGGTCTCGAGACGTGGTGTAAGAAAGACGATGGCAGGGTTCTGACGAGCAGGTATATAATGCAGAATATGGAAACGCGAGAGCAGGAGCAGGGTCTTGTACAGTGTCTCGCGGTCGAGACCAGAGCGAGCCATGATATTCTCTTCGTTGATAAAGACATAGTCGGCAAAGACACCCGAATACAGACGCAGAATAGCATTAATGGCTCGTTGAGCATTCTGGTCGAACTTATCGAGGTGATAGAGTGACTCTCGTCCTGCTGTAAACATGATGCGCGAATGACGGTCGGGGTCTTCGTTGTAGATGATGTAACCTGACTGGTCGAGAATGCGCAGAGCATAGTAGGTTGGAGAGAGCGCGAGCTTATAAGAAGCACAGAAACGCATTATGTCGAATTCGAAAAGAGAATTGCACCCTGCGCCTATGGCTATCTGGAAGAAGCTTGACAGTTTCTGATACACCATGCGGATATAGTCACGCTCGGGATATTCGTCAGACAGATGCTTGATCAGCTTGAGCCTATCTTTCCTGTCGATGAGAATCCATGACACAGCAGGCTTCAAGTCACGGCCAGCACGTCCTGCCTCCTGGAAATACTCTTCGGGCGAGGGGGGAAGGTCGATATGAATGACCAATCTCACGTCGGGTTTGTCTATTCCCATACCGAAAGCATTGGTCGCTACTATCACCGGCACCTTGCCATCAATCCAGTCGTCCTGCCGTTTTTGCTTCTCGGACGACGACAGACCTGCATGGAAATTAGTAGCCATGATGCCTTGGCCAACAAGGACATCTGCCACCTCCTTGGTTTTCTTGCGGCTGCGGACATAGACAATAGCCGAACCGCCTTCTTCGGATTGAGTCGCCATCGATAGAAGAGAAAGAAGCTTGGAGAGCTTGTCTTCAACATGCATCACGTTGTACGAGAGGTTGGGACGTTCGAACGAAGCGCGGAACACCTGGGCATCCTTGCCGAAACAGAGACGTTTCATTATGTCGTCGATCACGCCAACAGTAGCCGTAGCCGTGACAGCAAGACAAGGCACATTATCAGAAAGATGTTTGCGGAGGTCGGAAATACGCAGATAAGGAGGACGGAAATCGTAGCCCCATTGTGAGATGCAGTGAGCCTCATCGACCACGAGCAGCCTCACATCCATGTATTGTAGTTTAGCAAGGAAGAGGGAGGTTTCGAGTCGTTCGGGCGAGAGATACAGAAACTGATAGTTCTGAGATATTACCCGTTCGTAGGTCTCAAGCACCTCCTGATGGGTCATCCCCATGAATACCGAAGCAGCCTTTATGCCAAGTTTCTGGAGATGGTCTATCTGGTCTTTCATGAGCGAGATGAGAGGTGTGACCACGATGCAAAGACCACCGAGGGCGATGGCAGGTACTTGAAACGTGATGCTCTTGCCACCACCAGTAGGCAACAGTCCGAGAGTATCGTGCCCAGATAACACTGAGGCTATGATATCTTCCTGCAGTGGACGGAAAGAATCATAGCCCCAATAATTCTTGAGTATGTCGTGAATATCGGCCGACATAGGAATGACTGATTATTCGTGAATATTGACGAGAGTGCCAGTAGAACCAACCACGTCGCCATCGTCCTTTGACTTGATGAGCAGAGCGAGAACAGATGCGATGCTGTTGGTTTCGCTCTCTTTTATATCCTTGACCAGAAGCTGAATGTTGTTGTTGGAATAAGTGTTCTCTTCAACAGTGTAAACGATATCAAAAGGCTTGCCGCTCTTGATGATGTCGTACTTCTCAGCCATGTTGAAAGCTATGCCATTGTGGGTGAAACCTGTCTCAGGGTCTACGAGTTCGAGACGGATATGTTCGAGGTCACGACCGACGAGGCGACACCCTCCATGATCCTTGATGTGACGAGACACAAACAGAGGCTTGTTGTTGCCTGGTCCGAAAGGAGCTAGCATCTTGAGGTGCTTGTACAGGCGGTTGGTCACCTCACGGAACTTCACCTCCATGTCAATATCGAGATGCTGCTGTTGTTGAGCATCGGTAATATGCTCTTCAACCCATTTCTCTATGCGGTCTGCCAGTTCAGGAATGTTCTCTTCGCGAAGGGTAAGGCCTGCAGCATAGGTATGACCACCGAAATTCTCGACAAGGTCTCGACAAGAGTCAATAGCACCATACACATCGAAGCCCTGGATGGAGCGGGCAGAACCACTGGCAAAACCACAGGCAGAAGTGAGGACAATGGCAGGACGATAGAAATGTTCGGTGAGACGGCTTGCCACAATACCTATTACACCTTTGTGCCACTTCGGGTTATAGACAAGGATAGATTTCTTGTCTTTGGTGTCAAGCTGGTTGACCATTGCCAATGCCTCCTCAGTCACGCGCTTGTCGAGTTCCTTGCGCGTTTCGTTGTATTGTGCGATATGGTCGGCACTACGCTTTGCCGTATCCTTATCTTTGGCAATCATGAGATCTACCGCTTCCTTGCCGCACATCATACGGCCAGAGGCATTGATGCGAGGACCGATTTTGAAGACAATATCCGAATTGGTAATTTCCTTGTCCTTCAATCCACATTGCTCGATGATACATTGTATGCCGCTGCAAGGATGGTCGTTGAGCCTGCGGAGACCGTTGTATGAAAGCACGCGGTTTTCTCCAGTCATCGGCACGATATCTGTGGCTATGCTTAAGGCACAGAGGTCGAGCAGAGGATAGATCATCGACAATTCATTCAGACCATTGTCGCGAGCAAAAGCCTGCATGAATTTCAGACCTACACCACATGCTGAGAGATGCGGATAAGGATAATCGTCGTCAGGACGTTTTGGGTCGAGAACGGCAATAGCATCGGGCAGGGTGTCATCAGGCTTATGATGGTCACAGATAATAAAATCGATTCCTTTAGACTTTGCGTAGTTCACCATATTTATGGCTTTGATACCGCAGTCCAAAGTAATAACAAGCTTTACGCCAGTGTCGTAGGCGTAGTCAACACCTTTTTCAGATATGCCATATCCGTCGTCATAACGGTCGGGGATATAGTAGTCGAGCGAAGAATAGAAGTTCCTAAGAAAGCGGTAAACTAAAGCCACCGAACTAGTACCATCGACATCGTAGTCACCATAGATGAGGATTTTCTCTTTGCGTCCTATGGCTTCGTTCAGTCGTTGTACGGCTTTGTCCATGTCCTTCATCAGGAACGGATCGTGCAAACCCGAAGAGAGTTGCGGTCGGAAGAAGTGTCGTGCTTCTTCAGTGTTGGTCACACCACGCTGTACGAGCAGATGTGCGACAATAGGATTAAGTTTTAATTCAGCTATTAATACTTCCTTGATCTCTTTCTGTTCGTTTGTTAGGGTGCGACAATTCCATTGATAGTTGGTCATTATCGATATTTTTTTGATTATACGAGAGAAGGGTTCCCTGACGCACAGGCAAAAGCCAAGCTGTCTGGAATGGAGTAGAGACGCGCACCTCGTCGAGATATGACTCTCCTTCGGCACGGATAGCAAAAGATTTTAGGTAGAGACGGAAACGTCCGTCTTTTTCGATGATTCCGATATTGCCGTAGCCTTCAGCAAGTTTTTTCTTAGCGGCACGCTGCGCATCGGCGAGTGTCGAGCAGCTTGCAATGATGATGAAGAAAATCCTCTCGTTGCTGCCGTTGTTGTTAACGACCGTGCGTTGGATAGGGATCTCGTCAGAAGCAGTCTTGTTGCTGCATGATTCAGGAACCACAAAAGTGTTCATAGCTTCGACGGCAGGTTCTTGTCCGACCACATCAAATTCTTCAGATGTAACGTCGGCAATTACCGCTTCTTCGTTGTCGAGGTCAGCAACGGAAGCCACATTAGGAACAGCGTTACCGAAAAGAATCTCGGTATCGAACATCGAAGCATTTGTTGTCTTGTTTGACTTATCGCCAGGAGATATGAATGTGTTTGCGAATAGGCAGGCGATGATAATCAGTACAGCCGCAGCACGTTGGAGCCAATATTTTGGGATTGCTACAACATCGGCTTTTGGTCTGAAGACATACTGCTGAGAATGCTTTTCACGCTCCGTCCAAGGGCGGATTGACAAAGACTCGAGTCCGTAGCAGTCTGGATCGAGAGGGAAGTGTTTAGGGTATTTGACCACGAGGCAATGGTCGGAATCATAAGAAAGAATACCGAGATTGCCCAATTCGTAAGACTTGTGACGACGGATGTGGGAATTGATCTTGGCAACTTCGATGCGAATCTGGGTGATAGCCTCGTCGTAAGTAATGCCTTCACTCTCCATGTAGGTGTTGGCAAGCATACCATCGTCGTTGGTGAGAAAACGGTTGAAACGAACTTCGCGATGTGACGGCACATATTTACCATTAGCATAAGAAGCGTCAACATCACGTAACATGAAACCACCGATGCCTGGCACGAATACGTAGTGCTGGGTCATCAGTGTATATTCGATGTATGTTGATAGATTTCTCATATTGTCTGCTTTGTAATAATGTGCAAATATAGCGATTACATCTTAAAATTAAAAATAAATTGCAGTTTTTTTTGATTTTTATTCCATTTTTTCGACTAAATCGGCTGCAGCTGACTGAGGAAGCCCCAATTCTACAGCTCTATTTAGGTCGCGGCGTGCATATTCCCTGTCTCCTTTTGCCCATCGTATCTTGGCTCGAAGGAAGTATGAGAGAGGGTCCTTGCCATTCATGCTGATGCTTTTGTCGATGTCAATGAGAGCAGCACCGAGTCGCTTGCTGAAAAAATAGACCTCAGCACGGTCGCGCAAGAGACTCCAGCTGTTTGGGTTGGCCTTGATCAGCGCGTCGTAGAGTTCGACTGCCATGGCATTTTCACCCATTGCCTTATACACCATAGCCATTCCGAGTCTCGACTTTGCACTTTTGGGATTGAACTTGTCGATAGTTTCGAGATCAAACCGAGCCCCCACGGTGTCGTTGTTCATCAAACGGCAAAGAGCCCGTTCGTAGAGTGCGTCTTCGTTCTCAGGATTACGACCAATGATAACCGAATAATCATCTATTGCTTTCTGGTATTCCTCCATCTCGGCATAGAGAGAGGCGCGAGTAGAGAATGCCACTGTATTTTCTTCGAGCAGAGATATGGCGCAAGTGTATGAAATTTCCGCATCCTGATAATTCTGCTGGTTGCGTTGTATTGTACCAAGATTTACGAACAATAGGCCATTTTGAGGATTTGCAGGCTCCAGTTTCATGGCATTTTTGAGGCATTGTTCGGCTTGCGCATTGTTGTTCTCGTCGAGTGCATCGAAGCTGGCCGTAATCCATTCTTCATAGGTAGAAATGGAGTCATTTTGTGCAAGAGCTTTAGTGGCATAAGTGCCAGAAGCGACAACTACAAGTAATAATAAAAACGTTTTATTCATATTTATCAAATATTTTTGTGCAAAGATAATGGTTTTTATTGATAATTCATTATCTTTGCGGATAAATTATATAATTTTAAAATATGAAAAGGTTTTGGAACATTAAGAATTATGGATTCATGGCAGTTGCAACACTTGCATCCGCTCTGGCTGGCTCATGTTCTTCTAAGTCCGAAACGGCAGTCGGAGTTGCGCCACAAGGCATTACCTCGTTCAAGCACATATCTGTTGATACGACGATGACACTTTTTTCAAATTACGAGAAGCCAGACTGCCGTCTGCAGCTCAACTTTGACCTGCCAGCTGCAGCTTCTTCGCAAAAGGTGCTTGAATTGACAAACACGCTCATCGTAACTCTTACCCAGGATGGAACATACGCCTCGGACAAGAACAATGATCCGGAGATGATGATTCGCAACTATACCAAGACATATATTCGTAACTATCTTGAGGAAGGCAACGATGCTATCAACAATTTCGGTGATGACATGGTCGGTGCTGCCACATGGATGAGCTATGAAGAAAATTGCGACGGTACGGCATTGTATAATGACAATGATGTCTTCTCGTATTCAGTAAGAATCTACTCATATACAGGAGGAGCACATGGCAACAGTACCAACTGTGTGGCTTCGCTCGACCTGAAAAATCTTCGTAATGTCACACTTGATTATCTGTTCGCCGAACCTGCCATTGGACAGATAAGGGAAATGATGGTGGATTATCTCAAGAACGACTATCAGTTGCTCAACGAGGAGTTTGATGTCACCGAGAATTTCTATCTCTCGGATAAGGGTATTACCTTCATCTACGATCCTTTTGAGATTGCTGCCTATTCTTATGGCGAAATTGCCATCACTCTTGGTTGGGACCAACTCAGGCCTTTGGTGTCGGATAATTCTCCATTGAAGCAAAATCAGCTGATTACGCCTGTAACGACAGAGTGAGATGGCATTTGTCAATAGTTTGTCAATTTTGAAAAGATAACAATGGATTTTGTAAAATATTTTCCCGAGCTTACCTCAGAGCAGATAGCGCAATTTCAAGCCTTGCAGGAATTATATACCGACTGGAACAGCAAGATAAATGTTATCTCGCGCAAGGACATCGACAATATCTATGAACGTCATGTCCAGCACTCTCTGGCAATAGCGAAATTTGTAGAAGAGGAGCTGGGCGGATGGAAGGCTGGTACCACTATCGTGGATGTTGGTTGCGGCGGAGGTTTCCCAGGCATCCCGTTGTCTATTCGCTATCCAGAATGTAGCTTCTTGTTGGTGGATAGAATAGGCAAGAAAGTGCGTGTGGCTCAGGAAATAGCTAATACCATCGGGTTAAATAATGCCGAGTTCAGACATGCTAGCATCGAAGAGGTAAAACTCACATTTGACTATGCTGTGAGCCGTGCTGTGATGAATTTGCCCGACTTGCTGAAACTCGTGAAGAGAGTGACCACCAAGGGACTGATTTGTCTGAAAGGTGGTGACCTCACCGATGAAATTACCGCTGCCATCGCACAACGTACTCAGGTGAAGGATATCAGTCAATATTTTGGCGAAGTGTTCTTTCAGACAAAGAAAGTGGTTTATACCAAAATGAATAATTGACGCTATATGTTGAAGGTTGAACAATTCAGATGCAACGAGTTTGCCGAAAACTGCTTCGTCGCATACGATGAAGAAACTAACGACGCTTTCATCGTCGATCCAGGCATGAAATTTGAGCAAGAATGGAAGGCTGTGAAGAGTTTCGTGGATGAACGGCAGTTGAAAATCAGCCATATCCTCTTGACTCACTATCACATAGACCATATACTTGGCACAGGCTTATGTAGCGAGGCTTTCGGTATTGGTGTGACAGGAAGTCTTGAGGACTCATTGGCAATGCTCATCCCTCGTATGCAGGCTGTGATGTTCGGAATGGAATATGACAACAAAATCGGAAGGGTAGAGCATGATGTCAAGGAAGGTGACGTACTCGTATGCGGAGGTCATAGAATAGAAGTGATAGATTGCCCTGGACATAGTTTCCACGGACTTTGCTACTATCTGCCTGACGACAAGATAGTCTTTACTGGAGATGTACTATTCTATGGCAGCATCGGACGTTCGGATTTCGGCGCAAAGTTGGGATGCGATGGCGAGAGACTTGTCGAAGGCATCAAGACGAAGCTGATGACATTGCCTGATGATGTGACTGTGTTCCCTGGTCATGGACCAAAGACCAGCATCGGTCTGGAAAAGCAACATAATCCTTTCGTCAGATGAGACTCTTTTTGTTGAACTAAACATTTTCGTAATATGGTTAAAGATCCTGAGATATTGTATAGTATGGTTAATATGAAACTCCGAGACTGTTATGACTCGTTCGAGGACTATTGCCAAGGAGAGGATGTTGATGGTACAGAGATCGAGGTGATACTCGGTTCAGCAGGATATCACTATAATAAAGAAATAAATCAATTCAGATGATATACTCAATGACAGGATTCGGCAAGGCTACTGCCGAAATAGCAAATAAGAAAGTGGTAGTCGAGATCAAGTCGCTCAACAGCAAGCAGCTTGACCTCAATATGAAATGTGCTCCGCAGTACCGCGAGCGTGAGATGGAGTTCCGCACGATGATTCAGAAAGCCATTCAACGAGGGAAGGTTGATTTCAGCCTTACTGTGGAATCGCTCGCTACAGAAGAGACTCCTCAGATCAATCCCGAGGTGGTTAAAGGCTATAAGAGCCAGATTGATGCTCTATATGGAGACCTTGGATTGGTTCACCCGGGACAGGATGCCGAGTCTTCGGCTCTGATGCTTCAGTTGTTGATAAGAATGCCAGAGTCAATCCGTCTGAAAGTGCCAGTCATTGAGGAAGAAGAACTCAACGAAGTGACTCAGGTAGTTGCCAAGGCTATTGATGCTCTTGTCGAGTTCCGGTTACAGGAGGGTCTGTCGCTTAATAATGTATTCAACAGCAAGATTGCCAACATACGGGCATTGCTCGCGAGCATCGAGCCATACGAGAAAGAGAGGACCGAGAAGATCCGTCAGTCGCTGTTAGACAAACTCAGCCAACTGCCTGTTGAATATGACAGGAATCGTTTCGAGCAGGAGTTGATCTATTACATCGAGAAGCTCGATGTCAACGAAGAGAAACATCGATTGGCTAATCACCTCGATTACTTCATGGAGACAATGGAAGCCAATGAAGAGAATGGCGCTGGCAAGAAACTCGGGTTCATAGCTCAAGAGATGGGTCGTGAGATCAACACCTTGGGCAGCAAGTCAAATCATGCCGAGATGCAGCGTATCGTGGTTAAGATGAAAGATGAGCTGGAGCAGATCAAAGAGCAGGTTCTCAATGTAATGTGATGTACAGTAAAATCAATTAAATTCAATATATTGTGGGTAAATTAGTCATATTCAGTGCTCCTTCGGGAAGTGGCAAATCGACATTGGTCAACTATCTGATGAGTCAGCCGGATGCTAACTTCGCATTCAGTATCTCTTGTACCAGCCGTGCTCCGCGAGGAGAAGAACAGAACGGACGAGAGTATTATTTCCTCACACCCGAGGAGTTCAGACGACGTATTGCTAACGACGAGTTCCTCGAATACGAAGAGGTCTATGCTGATAAGTTCTACGGCACTTTGAAGTCTGAGGTAGAGCGACTTTCTGCTGAAGGCAAGACGGTTCTCTTTGACGTGGATGTAAAGGGTGGTGTCAATATCAAGAAGTTCTATGGAGACCGCGCATTGAGTATCTTCGTGCAGCCTCCATCGATTGAGGAGTTGTCGCGACGTCTTCATTCGCGAGGGACTGACGCTGAGGATGTCATTCAAGTGCGACTTGATAAGGCTGCATACGAACTGACATTTGCTCCACAGTTTGACCGCATAATCGTCAATGACGACCTCGATACTGCCAAGGCTGAAGTGGTGAGAGTGGTCGATGATTTTCTAAATGACAAGGATTGATGAAAATCGGCATTTACAGCGGTTCGTTCAATCCTGTCCACCTTGGTCACATAGCTCTGGCTGATTATCTTGTCGCGCATGGGGTGGTTGACGAGGTTTGGCTGATACGTTCGCCACAGAACCCTTTCAAGCAAGCCGACTGTCTGCTCTCTGACGAGCATCGTGCAGAGATGCTGAGACTTGCTGTTGAAGGTCATCGAGGATTGAAGATCTGTACTATCGAAGACAATCTTCCTAAGCCAAACTACACAATCAACACATTAACGGCACTTAGACAACTGGATAGCACCGATGAGTTTCATCTGATCATTGGTGCAGACAACTGGGAGGTGTTTGACAAGTGGCGCGACTGGGAAATAATCATCCGCGATTTTCACCTCATTGTCTATCCTCGTCCAGGGTATGCTTATCCCACAGTTGACCACAGCCAATATCCGAATGTGATGGTGGTGGATGCTCCGCAGTTTGATTACTCTTCGACTGCCATTCGCGCGAAATGCCGTCGTGGTGAGCCCGTAGATGATATGGTAGCACCCAATGTATTGGACTATATAATAAATAATGAGCTATATACAAATGAATAATGAAAGTGAAGCAATATATGCTCCTTCGGTAATCGATTTTATTACCGTCTCGGCAGAGTATTGCGTAACATTGGAAAAGAACGAACCTATAGAGAAGAAGGAGTTTCTTGGGAAGATAACCAAGTTGCTCCCTCTGGTATATGTCAAGGCTGCTGTGCTTCCTGAGGTTGAAGACGATGACGAAGTGATGCTTCAGGAATATGTGACTGAAGATGACTATAATTTCGTGCAGAATCGTGTATGGAGCATCCTGAAGGGCGACGATGAGTATCTTGAGGTCTTTACACAGGATATGCAGTTCAGCGAGACGCCTGTTGTTGCTACTATCAGCGAGAATCTTGCAGATATATATCAGGATCTGAAGAATCTTCTGTATGTCTATGGTGATCGCAACGAAGAGTGTATGCAGGCAGCATTATATAAAGTTGAGGAAAACTTCCGCAACTATTGGGGGCAGAAGCTCGTGAATGCCATGAGACCTATGCATGAGGTGTTGTATGGCGAGAAACAGCAAGAAGAGATTTAAGTATGCAGGCAAAACTAAGTAAAGAAGAACTGGAGCAGTTCCCTATTGTCGAATTTACAGGTAACGTAATTGTTATCAACGACTTTGAAGAGGCAGCCCGAGCGGTAGCAGAGATACGTAGTGCTAATACGCTCATAGGATTTGACACAGAGACTCGTCCTTCGTTCCAAAAGGGTGTTAGCCACAAGGTTGCTCTTGTTCAGCTGTCGGTCGAGAATACTGCCTATCTCTTTCGTCTGAAGAAGATGGGAGGCATGGGGCCAGATCTCACGTCTTTGCTCTCCGATCCAAACTGCATCAAGGTGGGATTGGCAACCAACGATGATTTCAACAATCTGAAGAAATGGGATGCCAACATAATGCCGAAAGGCATGATTGAGATTCAGGGTTTGGTGAAGAAGTATGGAATAGAGGAAATGAGTCTTGCCAAGATCTATGGCTTGCTTTTTGGTCTCAAGATCTCTAAGCGCCAACGACTGACCAATTGGGAAGCAGATACATTGACCGAAAAGCAAATGTCGTATGCCGCACTGGATGCTGTGGCTTGTGTCGAGATATACAACGAACTGCTCACTATGGGACGTAGAATAATCACACAGGGGCTATTATGAAGAAGTACAAGATTATGCCATTGGCAATATTAGGATATGCTATTGTGATGGCAATATATTCATATAGACAAATCGGCTCTTGGACAACAAACATGACAATCACCTTGCTGGTAGAACTGGTGGTGGTCATACTGCTGTATTTCTTTCTTAAGAAAAGAGGACGGTAAGATTAGCAACAAAGATTTATGACAAAATAAACGGCCAATCACATATTCACATATCTGATTGGCCTAATTGATGATGATTTGGAATAGGAGAAAAATGCTTATTATTACTATGTTTTATGAACGAGCATATTATAGTTTACAAATATTCTTCTTAGTTGATTGAGTCGCTTACGTTCTCAGGCATTGCTGGAAGAGTAACGCCCGACTGCTCGCGGATAGCGCTTTGTTCAGAAGATACTCGAACGTGAGAGAAGAACACTGTACAAATGATACAAAGAACAGCAATGATACCCATAAGAGTCCATGTTGCTTTTTCAAGGAAATCTGCTGTCTTTGGAGCACCCATTACCTGATTTGAAGACTGGAACTGAGCAGCGAGACCACCACCCTTAGCCTTCTGAACGAGTACGAGTGCAATCAAAAGGACAGAGATAATAACGATAATTACTGTTAAAACTGCCATTTTATTTGATAATTTAATTATTTGATCTTATTTGTTATCTTCTCCTTTCTGATATGAAAGGACAGTTTCCAAATATCTTATTTGGTCCGCAAAGTAAGTAAATTTTTTTGAATATTTCAAGTTTAAAGTAGAAAAAATTGACAAAGCCTGTTCATATTTGTGCTGTTTGACATATAGTTTTGCCAAACTCTCGCTTAAAAATGCTTTTTCTCGAATCTTTTTGAGCGAAATATCGTTCTCGTCAGATGAGTCGGAATTGTCTGTATTGACTGCTTTCGGAACGAAGAGTTCGCCTTTTTCCTCGGCTTCGATGAAATTTTCGATCAGAGCATCCTGTTCGTCAAACTCAGTCTTTTCGCCAGGGTCTTCATTGTCCCAGTCATAGTCAGGTATCGATGTCGATGCGATGTTGTGAAGCAATGCGTCGGTCGATGGCTCGCCGATATTGTCAAGATAACGTTCGATAAGCATAAAATCGTCGTTGGCAAAGGCTCTGTCATTCTTCTTCCGTCGGTGTTCGATATCGTTGAATATGTCAAACCATTCGTATTCGCCTTTGCTCACCATCTGGCATAGCTTGAGGCGATCAGGCATAGCAATGGCTGCTCGCTGCACCTGAGCACTGAGCTTGGTGGAATGGATATTGGCTAACGCAACTGCATACAACAGATGAATCGACTGGCAATAAGGATAGCGGTCGGCGAGTTCAGCCAATTCCTCAACTGACTTAGCGTTGAGATTATCTATATTACCAATTAGCGACTGTAGCATTGAAAATCTGTTCTACGAGTTCTTTTACCATTTCGTTGCATAACTCATCCTGCACGTCAGTCAAGAGACTTGTGGCATCGAAATCACGATAGGCAGAGAACTCCTGCTCGAAATCCTCAGTTGAATTTTTCTTGTTGACAAACTTCACCTTGACCTTGATGGTGAGACGAGTCTGAGCGGCATAGGCATCTGCCTTGACGGCTTGCGGAGTAAGGCTATAGCCTGTGATTGCGCCACTTATCTGCAGGTCTCCATCAGTGCGCACCTGTTCGAGTTTCGTCTGGCTTGCAAATTTGCCTGTCAGTTCGTCGTTGAAGGTTACAGCCAATGGAGCATATACAAGCGCTGCCTTGATAGGGAACTGTTCGAAACTTATCGTTTTGGTTGTCGTATAGTCGATCGATGCTCCGTTGAGTTTATAGCTGATGGAACAAGATGTTACCATAACCAAGAGGGTCAGGATAAGACTTGCAAAATATTTCATCGTTTTGTTTTGTTGTTAGAGTCCGTAGTCTTGTATCTTTCGGTGGATGGTTCGTTCTGCAATACCCAACTGTTCAGATGCCTTGCGTTTGTTGCCATTGTTGCGTTGCAATGCCTGAATTATTGCTTCCTTCTCTATCTCGTCGAGAGTGCGAGGCTGGGAATCAGCCATAGGCCCTACAGCAGCCTCATAGTCCGAAGAGACATCCTCGCTATCCATGTCGATAACGTCATCCTGAGCTGCAGGCAGAGCGTGATTGGGATATTTCTGATGAGAAGTGTTGTCTTTGAGGCCAAGTACCTTGCGCACTTCGTCAAGCTGGTTCTTCATATTATAGACAATCTTGTATAACATCTCTTTTTCTCCGGGAGCAAAAGCGCCTCCTGAGGTATTCGACTCGTCGTGGACTGACATTCCCGAGTCGAAAGCAGGCAGATATTTCTGTAGAATCTCGGCTGTGATGAGGCGGTCATGTTCTACTATCGATATATGTTCTACTAAATGAAGAAGCTGTCGCACGTTGCCAGGCCAGTTGTAGGCCAGAAGCTTGCGTCGAGCCACGTCATCGAGTTGGATGGCTGGCATCTTGTATTTGTTGGCTATGTCGTTAGCAAACTTACGGAAGAGCAGGTAGATGTCTTCCTGACGTTCGCGAAGTGAAGGCACATTGATGGTGATAGTGCTCAGTCGATAATATAGATCTTCGCGAAATGTGCCTTTGGCAATTGCCTTATGCAGATCTACGTTGGTGGCAGCAACTATGCGCACATCAGTCTTTCGAACTTCTCCCGAACCCATGCGATAATATTCGCCAGTTTCGATGACGCGAAGGAGTCGTGCTTGAGTCGCCATAGGCAATTCGCCTATTTCGTCCAGGAATATTGTGCCTCCATCGGCTTCTTCAAAGTAGCCTTTTCTGTCACTCAATGCGCCTGTATATGCGCCTTTGACATGACCGAACAACTCGCTGTCGATAGTGCCTTCGGGTAGTCCTCCACAGTTGACGGCAATACATTTCTTGTATCGGCGGGGACTGAGGTTGTGTAGTATCTTATGAAAAACCTCTTTACCAACACCATTCTCGCCACTTACAAGTACATTTACATCGAATGGTGCAGCCTGTATGGCTGCAGAAATAGCTTCCTGAAGCAGAGGGCTTCGACCTGTTATCTGGAAGTTCTGTTGTATTGAAAGTATATCGTTTTTATCCATAATTGTTGCAAAGATAGCTTTTTTTTGTGATAATTGAGCAAAAGTGGCAATAAAATTAATAATGATTATGAAAAACTACATATCTTTGGCATAAATTTCAACAACCGCATAACACGTTGATATGCTATTTTGTGATTATGATAGATCAAATTAAAGAATTATATATCCAGACTTTTGGTCAGGAACCACGAGAGGTTAAGAAACTGTCTGGTGCTGGCTCCAATCGTCAGTATTACCGCATCGTGGGTTCCGATGGACATACTGTCGTGGGTGTGAAAGGTGATGACAAGCGAGAGAATCATTCGTTCGTCATGCTTGCTCGTCAGATGCACGGCAAGGGGCTTAATGTGCCAGAGGTATTCGCTGTTTCGGCCGACGAGACCATATATCTGCAGGAAGACCTCGGCAGCACTTCACTCTATGATGTCATTGTCCAGACGAAGAAGAACACCGACGAGTGGAACGGCAATTTGAAAGATTTGCTGGAGTCAGTGATGAGGGACTTGCCTCGGATTCAGTTTCTCACTGCCGATGGATATGATTTCGAGAACAGCTGTCGCGAGAAGGTCTTTTGTGACATGTCGATTCGCTGGGATCTTAATTATTTCAAATACTGTTTCCTCAAGCTCACTGGAGTCACTGTCGATGAAATCAGGCTCGAACAAGAATTCGACCTTCTTTCACAAACCATGCTTTCGGCTGCCGATATGTGCCAGACGCAAAGCTTCTTGTATCGTGATTTCCAGAGTCGCAACGTGTTAGTCAAAGATGGCAAGCCATATTATATCGACTTTCAGGGAGGCCATTGCGGACCTGTCTATTATGATGTAGCATCGTTTCTCTGGCAGGCAAGGGCAGGTTATCCCGAGTCGTTGCGCGAGGCTTTGATTGACACTTATGTCGAGTCTCTGCAGCCTTTCATGAAGATCGATGGTGCAACGTTCAGAGCCAATCTTGCACACTTCGTCTTCTTCAGGCTTTTACAAGTCCTTGGAGCCTATGGTCTGAGAGGCCTTCACGAAAAAAAGACAATGTTCATCACCCCGATAGCCAAGACTCTGTCCGAACTGCTGAAGTTTGAAAGCTATCCGTATATCCATTCCTTGCTTGAGCAGGTCTATGCCTTGCCTCTGTTTCATTCGCAGACCGAACAGGGTAGGCTTGTGGTTCGTGTCAGCAGCTTCAGCTACAAGAAAGGCATCCCCGAAGACTATTCGGGCAACGGTGGTGGCTTTGTGTTCGATTGCCGTGCGCCAAACAACCCAGGACGATATGATGAATACAAGAAACTGACAGGACTGGACCAGCCTGTGATCGTTTTTCTTGAGAACAATTCTACGATGCCAGAATTCATACAGCATGTCTATGGACTGGTTGATCCTGCTGTCGAGACATACCTCAGTCGTGGCTTCACATCGCTCATGGTCAACTTCGGCTGCACAGGCGGTCAACATCGTTCGGTCTATTGCGCCCAGCATCTGGCCGACCATTTGGCAGAGAAATATCCTGAAGCAAAGATAGTCTTGAATCATCGCGAACAGGGTATAAGCAAAGAATATAACTAACTCATCAAAAAAACATACAATGATTCAGTTTCAATGCGACTATAACGAAGGCGCACATCCAAAGATTATGGAACGCCTTTTGGCAACCAATATGGAACAGACTGTCGGCTATGGCAACGACCAGTATTGTGCATCGGCACGCAAGTTGATTCGCAAGGCTTGCGACAATCCGACTGCAGATGTTCATTTTCTTGTAGGTGGTACACAGACCAATGCCACTATTATTTCGTCGATACTGAAGCCTTATCAATGTGTGATATGTGCCCACTCGGCTCATATCAATGTTCATGAGACAGGTGCTATCGAACACGGAGGACACAAATGTCTGGCTCTTCCTGCTCACGACGGACTGATTTCGGCTTCGCAGATCGAGAAGGTATTGAAATCTCATTTCGAAGATGACGAGCCAGAGCATTGTGTCCAGCCAGGTCTTGTATATATCTCGTTTTCGAGCGAATACGGAACTCTCTATTCGAGCACAGAACTGCAACTGATAAGCGAAGTGTGTCACAGCTACGACATTCCTCTCTTTATCGATGGAGCAAGGATGGGATACGGATTGATGAGCGACGAGTGCGATATCACTCTTCCCGAACTTGCTCAGTTGGCCGATGTTTTTTATTTAGGAGGCACCAAACAGGGTGCTCTCTTTGGAGAGGCTGTCGTGATCACCAACGATAAGCTGAAGAGGGATTTCAGATACAACATCAAGCAAGGTGGTGGAATGTTGGCAAAAGGACGTCTGTTGGGAATTCAGTTCGAGACTCTTTTTACTGATAATTTGTACTTCGATATTGCTCGTCACGCCAATGTTCAGGCCATGAGAATCAAGAAAGCTCTTCAGCAGAATGGCTATTCATTTCTCATCGAAAGTCCAACAAATCAACAGTTCCCTGTTTTGCCTAACGAACTCATCGACGAACTGTCAAAAGAGTTTTTGTTCTCTACCTGGGAAAAAGTTGACGACGACCATACATGTGTGCGTATCTGCACATCGTGGGCAACAAAACCCGAGAATGTCGATAAACTGATTGCAATGCTGTAATAGGATCTGATTGCATTTGTGTAATAAAAATAAAGGGTGTGTCTTTTGTTTTGACACACCCTTTATTATTTGTCGTTTTGTTCCTTATTTCACAAGTACCTTTTCACCATCGATGATTTTCATAAGCAATTAGTTTTTAAAATAATGTGATGTTTTGTCGATGCAAATAGAATAATAATTTTACAAAAATGCAAATATTACCAGTATTTGTTTATTCTTCCTTTTTTATTAGTCACCCTTTCTTGCGTATTGCGACCTTAGGGCTTTCGGAAGTTTCGATACTACGAGGTCGTATGACTCGTTGATCCATTGCTTCACATGCTCATCATCAAAACGCTCATAGAAGATATCGCTCCAGTGTTTCTTATTCCAATGCCAGGCGGGGGTAACGGCAGAGAACTGTTCGCGCAGTTCGATATTGCGTTCGGGCATGAGCTTGGCGGCAAAGTGTGGGTCAGGGCTGTTGGTTGTGGTATCGTCGCTGCCTAACCATAGGCAGAGAAAAATCTTGCCCTCTATGCGGAAGATGATATTGTCGTCACCAAACGGCTGGTCTTCGGTCACTCCATCGAGAGACAAGGTGTATTCTCTGATTTCTTCGATATTCATGTTTCATTGCTATTGATTATTGCGTGCAAAGATAACTAGAAATTTGTGTAATTTCAATCAATAATGAAAAAAGATTGAGCAAAACAATGTATATTTTGAAAATATGATTATCTTTGCGCTGAAATTTACAACAATTTGATATGAATGAAATTATTCAGAACATTATCACACGACGCAGTGTGAAATCGTATAAGAACGTGATGCCTCCCATGCGACTCATCGAGGAGATTTGCAAGGCTGGCTCATACGCTCCATCGGGAATGGGTGCTCAGAGTCCAATCATCATTGCTGTGACCAACAAGGAGATGCGCGACCGATTGAGCCGCATCAACCTTCAGATTGTCACCAACAATAATTTAACCACCAGTTCTGGCCATTCCGACCCATTCTATGGAGCACCTTGTGTGTTGGTGGTACTTGCCGAAAAGAGCCGTGGCACCAGGATATATGACGGTTCGCTCGTGATGGCCAACCTTATGCTTGCTGCTCACAGCCTCGGTCTTGGCTCATGCTGGATACATCGCGCCAAAGAGACTTTCGAGACCGAAGAAGGCAAGGAGATACTGAAAAGCCTGGGCATAGAAGGCGAATATGAGGGAATAGGCAACTGCATAATCGGATATGAGGACTTGCCGCCAAAGGAGCAGAAACCTCGAAAGGAAGGTTATGTGACGTTCGTGAAATAAAAAGAAAAAAGCAAGCAGGGTAGAAGCTGCTTGCTTTTTTGTTCTTAGGTGGTTTCGAGAAGGGCAGTGGAGAGATAGCGCTCGCCAGTATCTGGGAGGAGAGCCACTATGCGCTTGCCGGCATTCTCAGGTCGCTGAGCAAGGACTGTTGCGGCATGGAGAGCAGCACCAGACGAGATGCCCACGAAGATTCCCTCTTCCTTGGCAATGGCACGAGCTGCAGCAAAAGCGTCTTCGTTGGCAACAGGGAGAATCTCATCTACCACCTCTGCGTTGAAGTTCTTTGGCACGAATCCTGCACCTATTCCCTGAATCTTGTGTGCGCCCGAAGGTTGTCCAGAAAGCACTGCACTTGAGGCTGGCTCTACTGCAACGACCTTGACAGCTGGGTTATGCTTTTTCAAGGCAGCACCAGCACCACTCACCGTACCGCCAGTACCTACACCTGCCACAAAGATGTCAATCTTGCCTTCGCTCTGGTCCCATATCTCTTCGCCAGTAGTGGCAAGGTGGATAGAAGGGTTGGCTGGGTTCTCAAACTGCTGGAGGATGACCGCACCTGGGATGCTGTCACGCAGTTCTTCAGCCTTGCGGATAGCGCCCTTCATGCCTTCCGAACCAGGAGTGAGCACTATCTCCGTTCCATAGGCAGCAGCAAGCTTGCGACGTTCGATGCTCATCGTCTCTGGCATCGTGAGAATGACCTTGTATCCCTTGAATGCTCCCACCAGACTCAGACCTACTCCAGTGTTTCCGCTGGTTGGTTCGATGATGGTGCTGCCAGGTTTGAGCACACCATTCTTCTCTGCCTCAACTATCATATTGAGAGCCACACGGTCTTTTACACTACCTCCAGGGTTGAAGAATTCGACCTTGGCAATGATTTCTGCATTGAGCTGACGGTTCTTACTGTACTTCTGAAGCGCCACGAGTGGGGTATTGCCCACCAACTGAAGAATGTTTTCGTAAACCATAATCTTTTTCTTTCAAATGTTTTGACGGTGCAAAGTTACAGCGAATATGTATATTATCCAAGAAGAATCAAAATTATAGAAAATATTACTATTTTAGCATCTGTTTACAGAAAATATAACGAGAATAAAGCCCTAATTTCAAAAATTTCCTAATGACCTGAGTGAATTATGGCTTGACACCTTCCTCGTCATAGTCGATTACGAAGGTTGTTTCGGCTGTCTTCTTTGGAGCACAGCCCACTAATGTCATTGCGATGGCAGTCATTGCCAAAAGAGTCTTTTTCATATAAATACATAAAATAAAGTTTTTGCAAAATTATTTATTATTATTTATAATGTGAAATATTGAGGCGAAAACTTTGCCTCTAGAGTCCGAATTTTATGTTCTATAGCATAAAGATTATCAAAAAATGAAATAAAAGAATGTGTTTTTCAAAAATTTAACATATATTTGCCACAAACTTATACATCAGCATGAAAGAGAACATTGTCAAGCGCATAGCACGATTCTATTATGAAGGCTTCAAGCAGATGACCATCGGGCGCACCCTTTGGGCAATCATCCTTGTCAAGCTCTTCATCATGTTTGCCATCCTGCGAGTCTTCTTCTTCCAGCCAACCCTCAAGGGTAGTGACGAGGAAAAAGCCGATCAGGTGAGGATCAATCTTGTGAGTAAACAATAAATAATACCAATATTATCACTATCATCATGGATTCTGTTGTCGATTGGTCAAGAGCGCAGTTTGCTCTTACCGCATGTTATCATTGGATGTTCGTGCCTTTGACCTTAGGCTTGGGCATAGTAGTGGCTTTGCTCGAAACCATCTATTATCGCACACGCAAGCAGGAGTGGCTCGACATCTGCAAGTTTTGGATGATGCTCTTTGGCGTCAATTTCGCCATCGGTGTTGCCACAGGTATCATCCTTGAGTTTGAGTTCGGTACCAACTGGAGTAACTACTCTTGGTTTGTAGGCGACATCTTCGGTGCTCCATTGGCCATTGAGGGTATCTTTGCCTTCTTCTGCGAGAGCACCTTCTTTGCAGTTATGATGTTCGGCTGGAAGAAGTTCTCGCCAGGTCAGCATCTTGCTGCCACATGGCTTACAGCCATTGGCGCGACATTCTCGGCATGGTGGATCCTTGTTGCCAACTCATGGATGCAATATCCTGTAGGCATGGAGTTTTCTGCCGATCAGATGCGCAATGTCATGGTCGATTTCTGGGCTGTGGCTTTCTCACCTGTTGCTGTCAATAAGTTCCTCCACACTGTTCAGGCTGCATGGTGCTTGGGCGGAGTGTTCGTACTTGGCGTGAGCAGCTGGTATCTTCTCAAGAACAGGCATGTCGATTTCGCCATCAAGTCGATCAAGGTCGGCGGATTGGTCGGATTGGTCGGCATCCTTATGGCAATGCTCACTGGCGATGGTTCGGCCGTTCAGGTTACCAAGACCCAGCCGATGAAGCTTGCAGCCATGGAAGGTCTCTACGAAGGTCAGGAGGGTACGCCTCTCGTAGGCTTTGGCATTGTCAATCCTGATAAACGCTATGACAATGACGAAGATGCATTTCTTTTCGAGATCTCTATACCTAAGGGTCTGTCAATCCTCGGCCGTCACGACATGAATGCCTTCATCCCTGGCATCAAGGATATCATCGAGGGTAAGGATATGATCGATGGCAAGCTGGTCAATACCGTGCCTTATGCTGAACGTATCGAACGAGGCAAACTCGCACAGCATGCTTTGCGCGAGTTTACGATGGCAAAGCAGTCGGGCGATACCAAGGCAATGCAGGAGGCAGAGGCAGAGCTGAAGGAGCATTATCCATTCTTCGGCTATGGCTATTTCAATAGTGTCGATGAGGCGATACCAAACGTGCCTATGGTGTTCTATTTCTTCCACATCATGGTCATCCTCGGCGGTTATCTGCTCGTCTATATCCTCTTCACGATGTTCATGGCATATAAGCGACCAGAGTGGCTCACCTTCCGCTGGAAGAACATCATGCTCTTCCCTGTTGTGGCTCTTCTGTCTATCCCTCTTGTCTATATCTGCCACCAGTGCGGTTGGGCTGTAGCCGAAGTGGGCCGCCAGCCTTGGACCATTCAGGATATCCTTCCTGTTCAGGCAGCCATCTCAAGTCTTTCTGCTTCGAATGTCATGACTACCTTCATCATCTTTGCTGTCCTTTTCACTATCCTGCTCATTGCCGAAGTCGGCATCATGGTCAAGCAGATCAAGAAAGGACCTGGCACAGAACACTAATCAGAAACAAACAATCACAAATAGAAATTGAATATGGACTATACATTTCTTCAAGAATATTGGTGGCTTCTCATCAGCATATTGGGAGCCGTCTTGGTGTTCCTGCTTTTCGTACAGGGTGCACAGAGCATGTTTCTGCAGCCGATGTCGGAGTCACAGCGCGAGAAGATGGTCGAGGGTGTGGCTCATCGCTGGGAACTCACCTTCACCACTCTTGTAGTGTTTGGTGGTGCTTTCTTCGCTTCTTTCCCTTTGTTCTATTCCACCAGCTTCGGTGGCGCCTATTGGGTGTGGATGCTCATTCTCTTCGGCTTTGTCGTTCAGGCTGTGAGCTACAAGTATCGCAATGCTGAAGGCAATCTGCTCGGACGCAAGACCTATGATGTCTTCCTCTTTCTCAACGGCATCCTCGGGCCTGTGCTTCTCGGTGGAGCAGTCTCTACATTCTTCTTCGGAAGCGACTTCACCATTTCTAAATCTCTCATCGCTCAGGATGGCGGCATCATCTCTCAGTGGGGACCGCTGCATGGACTTGAAGTGCTTGCCGATTGGCGTGTGGTGGCATTCGGTGTGATGGTACTCTTCCTCACCCGTGTGCTTGCTAACCTCTGGTACATCAATCAGATTGACGATGAGGACATTCGCTCTTGGAACCGTCGTCAGCTCCTGATCAATGCTCCAGTCTTTGTCGTTCTCTTCCTTGCCGTCTGTGCCGTATTGCTTATGGCCGATGGATATGAGACAGTGGGCGAACATGAGTTTGAGCTTGTCGAGAACAAGTATTTCAACAATCTCTTTGGCAATATATGGCCTCTTGCGTTCTTCCTAGTGGGCACTGTATTGGTTCTCTATGGTATCATCATCTCCCTCATCAAGAAGTGCACCAAGGGCATCTGGTCGGCAGGTCTTGGCACTGTCCTGGTTGTGATGTCGCTCTTCTGGATTGCAGGCTATTTCAATACCCCATACTATCCATCATATGCCGATGTCGCTTCATCGCTCACCATCTACAACTCTTCTTCATCAGAGTTCACTCTTCAGGCAATGAGCATCGTGAGCCTCTTCCTTCCAGTCGTGATTGCCTACATCGTCTGGGTATGGCGCAAGTTCACAAAGTGAATGATTGTAGATTAAATTGCTACTTTTATAATTGAGAAAGTGACTTTTCTTTACAGAAATAGTCTATTTTGATATTTTGGATAGTAATTTTTGGTTTATTGACACAAAATATTCAAAACTTTTTTGTAATTTTGCCACAAGAATAATATTATAAAAATAATTATGGACAAAAAAACATTAAGAAAGATCTTCCTGATGGCGATATTCATTATGGTTGCAATTGGCTTTGTATCGTGTTCGTCAAGCGATGACAACGACGAACCAAAGCCAGTTCCTGTCATTCCTGAACTGGACCAGAAACTCCTGAATGGAATATGGATTTCAGGTGACATGGAGAAAGGTAATCTTTACACGATGCAGTTTACAGAAGACAAGGTCAGGACAATCGTGATTACCAACCGTAAAGAATATAAACAGTTTGAATACAACTACGAGGTAGAAGGTAACAATATCGTTTATATAGGGTCAAAAAGCACCGTGACGATAATTGTAAAGAGCTTTGCTGAGAACGAAATGGAAGTGGAGCTAAGCAATTATCCTGAAGTAGGCATGACAACAACAAACACCTACGTCCGCAGGTATCCAACCACGGCTCAAGGCATTGAGAATACCAACTGGAAGGTAAAGATGAATGTGCCTTGGGTAAATGCTATTACCGATGAGCTGACTCTGCCAGGCAATCTCACTATCGACGGCAAGAACACGATAAGCCTCGTCAATTACTCTGAGGTTTTCAGAAAGATCATTGGCGACGACTTCCGTATGATGTTCAATGATGACCAGACATTGGCACAGTTGATCACATCTGATGGCTCTTCGAATCTGAACTCCTATCCTTATGAACTTGATGGACATAATATGTCTTTCTTAATCTCTATCGGTTCGTATGGTACAATGGTCAATCATACGTTTTTCAAGACTGAGGAGGGAAGCTTGTGTTATATTCTCGAAAAGAATGCTGTCATTGCCTATACGCTCAACTACTTAGTGAAGGAAGCAGTTGCTCAAGGCTGCAAAATCAGTTCTGACGAATGGCTTGCCTTTGCCAGCAAGCTTAAGTCAAATCTCGAACTTTCCACACTCTTGCTTATTCTCGAGCCTGACACTTCTGGCAGAAACTATGTGAAGGAAGCTCTCATAGGCGGCAAATGGGTACGCATTGATGACGAAGGAGAGATGGATGTCATGGTATTTATGGAAGATGGCACAATGCTGAACTCTTTCACATACATTGAAGGAAACGGTGAGGCTAAATACCAATACAAGGTAGAAGGAAACAAGCTTACACTCATCAACAGCAACAATGTCGAGTTTCAATACACTGTTTTTCTTTCAGGCAACGAGTTGGTCATGAAGTCAACTGACTATTCTGACGTTTACTACCGACAGGCTGACTAATAGATTTTTTCTAAAAATTGATTTCACGCATATATATGCAAAGAGAAATAGCCCAAGGCAATCAATGCCTCGGGCTATTTCTCTGTTAGCGTTATGCAAAAAAAACTTTACGTTATATTATGAGTTGAAAATGACATTGCCTTATCTATTGAAGAAGCCATTGTCACCGAGCGACTTGGCAAGGCGAGGAGTGGCAGAAGCAGCTGTTACATCAACAGGAAGCCATACCTCCATGCCGCCTTTCTGTCCACGGTGATCCCATGCATAATAAGGAATGAGCGTGAGCTTGCCGTTCTTCACTACGAGGTTATGCTTGGCATCGTAACTGAGAGTCTGCACATCAGAAGTGGTGACTGTCACGATAGGGAAGTTGTTGCCTGCTTCGGTAGTGAGAGTAGCATCAGCTGCCTTGAATGTTGCATTCGGATTGAGGAGATAGGTGCGAACGTCGGCATCGTTGTCTGGCCATTCTGCACAATAGACGAGCGGACCGCGCTCGATGCTCACCATGCCACGGTCAGCCTCTACTGCATGATTGGCAGCAACCATCTGAACAGGCATGTCGAAGGTCAACTGCACCTTATCGCCCTTCTTCCACTTGCGTTCGATGGTGAGATAGCCATCGGCAGTGATGTTGCCGGCACAGTCGATAGCCACACCGTTGACAGTCACTACAGTTGCAGCCGGCTTGGCAGAACCAACGTATGCATAGAGGTCGCTTGGCACAGGGCTGCCCTTTGTCCAACCAGGGATACGCACCTTGAGGGCAAACTCCTTGGCTTGGGTCTTGCCAATGCTGATATTCACTGTTCCGTCGTATGGATAGCCTGTCTGCTGCTCTATCTGCACTTTCTTGCCACCTACCAAGAGATTGGCAGTATTAGGCAGGAAGAGGTTGACATAGAGCGACTGATCCTTCACGGCATAGACATAGCCAGGGAGTGAAGGAATGAAGCGCGAGATGTTGGACGGACAGCAGGCACAGCCAAACCATGCCTTGCGTGCATAGTCCATATCGCTCGCACAAGCCAATGGGTTAGGGTAGAAGAACGCATCGCCTTCGAGTGAAACGCCAGCTATGAGGGCATTGTAGAGAGTGCGCTCCACCACATCGTAATACTTCGATTCTCCGTGGAGGAGGAAGAGACGATGGTTGACATAGACATTGGCAATGGCAGCACAGGTCTCGCAATAGGCATCGGCATTTGGCAACTCATAGTTGTCGCCGAAAGCCTCGCCATTGTGACGTGCGCCCACACCACCGGTGATGTAGTATTTCTTTGAGACAATATTGTCCCAAATCTTGTCGATAGCCTTCAGATAGGCACTGTCGCCCGTGATGGCAGCCACATCGGCCATACCAGCATACATATAGCCAGCACGAACTGCATGACCCACAGCCTCGTCCTGATCGACTACTGGGATATGAGCCTGACTGTACATATCCTTGCGAGTAGTCTTGCCTCGGCGGTCGAGGAAGTACTTTGCCTGATTGAGATACTTGCTGTCGCCCGTAGCGAGATAGAGCTTTACGAGTCCCATTTCGGCAATCTGATGACCTGGAACACGATCCACCTGATTCTCGCCAAGACCCACTTCGCGACATACGCAGTCGGCATAGCGGATGGCGATGTCGAGGAAGTTGCGCTTGCCTGTTGCCTGATAGTGAGCCACTGCACCCTCGAGCATATGACCGAGGTTGTAGAACTCATGGCTCAGTTCCTCTACCTTCTCCCAGCGCTTGGTGCCTGCCCATGAGTGAGGCTTGCTTGGTGCCTTGGTGAGAGGTGTGAAGAGATATCCGTCAGGCTCCTGAGCACTGCCGATGACGGCAATTACGCTGTCGAGATACTGTGTGAGCGGACGACCTTTGTACATTGCCTTTGGATAAGTCTGGAGCAGATAGCTTGCACCTTCGATGGTCTTGTATGGGTCGGTATCATCGAAAGTGAAAGTCCAACCCTTATCAGGAAACTCCTGTGTAGGATCCATCAGATGCTTGTGGGCATTGCTGAAATTGGTGTAACGGCCTGTCTCCTCACATTTCGAGAAGGCAAGAGGGATGGTCACTTCGCGGCTCGCAGTGAGACGCTGGCCCCAGAAACCTTCGCTCACCTTGACCGATGTGAACGGCACAGGCGTGATAGGATACCCTGGGACTTGGCTTTGAGCCATCATGTTGCCTGCCAAGAGAGAGCAGGCAACTGTGTACAAAAGTCTTTTCATTGTTATGATGTTTTGGTAGGATAATATTTGAAGATTCGAATTCTGTTACTTCTCCATCTGCCACCAGTCGAAGTTGAAGAGGTTGCGTTTCTGCTGCTTGGTTCCCTTGAAGACAAGGTAGAGGTCATGCACACCACGCGCATTCTCAAGCTTTGTAGAGAACTCCTCATACTTGAACTTGGTGTATGGCACATCAATAGTGCCAGCAAGAGGTCCATCGACATCGTCTAAGCGCACTTCTATGCTTCCGCCATAAAGGTTTGCTGATACAGAAGCGGTAAACAAGCTTGCACCCTGACCCATGTCAACGCCCTTGATCATGATATACTCACCCTCATCAATGTCAGTTACAAAGAGCGTAGGATTCCATGGACCCGAAGGGTTCTGACGAGTAGTCTTCAATCCATATCCCCAAGCCATTGTCTCTGCTTCGACTCGTCTGAATGGGTCGAACGTGCCCACTTGGTTCAGTTTGGCATCGAGGAAATAAGGCAGTTCCTGAATAGTGCCATCGGCATTGTATGTCATCTCTGCAGCAGACACACTTCTGCGTTCGGCATGTCGGCTCGACTCCAGACGGAAGATGTCGTAGTTCAATCCGAAGCAGTAAGACTTGCCTTTGAACTCGATGATACCAGGATGGTTACCTCTGGTCTGAGGCGTATGATCCATGATATGTCCTTTATGCTCCCATGGACCTGTCGGGCTCTTGCTCATGGCATAGCCAATGCCCTCAGGACAGCAGGTTGAGGCAAAAGCCAGATAATACCATTTTTCGCCCTTGGCATTTTTTCTTGACCAGAACCAAGGTCCTTCCTGATAGTCTTCTATGCGGTCCATGGTCATGATCTCTCCAGATGTCGAAATCATGTCCACATTGAGTTTTACGCAATAAGTATGAGGATTGCCCCAATACATATATGCCTGACCATCATCGTCAATCCATACCGCAGGATCGATGTCAAACCAGTGATCTGTCCTCCATACAAGCGGTTTGCCGAGAGGGTCGGTAAACGGACCATAAGGAGAGTCGGCAACCAGAACGCCTATGCCATGGCCGTGAATAGGGCAATACATATACCACTTGCCGTTGCGTTCGACGACATGTTCTGCCCATGCACCATTGTCTCCTTTATACCATTTAAAGTTCTTCAGCGAAGCCACGGCTCCGTGGTCCTGCCAATTGACCATGTCGGTCGAGGTGTAGAGCAGCCAGTCCTTCATCTTGAAACCTTCAGAGTCGTCTTCATCATGGGTAGTGTAGAGATAGACTGTGTCGCCATGCACATAAGGTGCTGGGTCGGCTGTATATTTGGTCTGGATGAGAGGCAGATTTAATTTAGCTGCCGACTTGTTCTGACCCATTGCTGTAACAAAAGGCAATATTGTGATGCCTAATGTAAGGAGTGTCGATGATTTCATTGTGTTTTGAGATTTAAAATAATGTAATGAGAGTGGGTAATAGAAATTTATATTTCAATCGCACTGCCGCTGTAGCTTACTGCCTTGGCAGGAGCAGCTACGCCATTCTTGATGATCACGACATTGAACATGCGCGATTTGAGCATTCCGTCGTATGAGCCCTTGCGCTCGCCGATGGTGAGCTTCTGTGCCTTGTCGTCCCACTTGAATCCGATAGTGGTGAATGCGCCCTTCTCGTAGTTGTAGTTGTCGAATTCGTCTTCATAAAGCGTGAACTCGCCATCTGCACCTGCATAGACGCGGATCTCAAGATTGTCCCACTTCTTCTCGGTGGTGTATTGCACTTCAGGACCGATAGGCACGATGCTGCCAGCCTTGACATAGAGAGGGATGGTGTTGAGGTGTGTAGGGATGGTGATGGTCTTGCCACCGGCTATCAGCTCATTGCTCCAGAAGTCATACCACTTTGCGCCCTTTGGCAGATAGACCGTTGCCGACTTTTCGGCTGTGAAGTCGGTGTTGAGATAGTTGGCCTTTTCCTTGTCGTCGGTGTTGCTGTGATCCCAGCCACTCATAGCATCGACCTTGATCACCTTCTCGGTAGTATATTGTGCCTCAAGGATAGGAGCAGTGAGTAGAGCAGGACCGAACATATACTCATCGCCAATCTCATAGACATTCTTGTCTTTAGGGAAGTCCATCATCAATGCACGCATGAAAGTGCCGTTGTTGGCTGAAACCTCGTGAGCGAGCGAATAGATGTATGGGATGAGTTTGTAGCGGAAACGTACTGCCTCAACGAGTGCGTCATAGACTGGCTCGCCTTCCTTGCCGTAGTAGAAGAACTCACGAGGGAAGCTCTCACCGTGCGAACGCATCATCGGGAGGAAGATACCCTGCTGGAGCCAGCGCACGTAGAGTTCGCGGAAGAGAGGATTGTTCATGCCGCAGTTCTCGCCTGTGCGTGGACCATAGGAACTTGCAAAGAAACCGCCAAGGTCGTGGTTGTAGTTCGGATTGCCTGTGAGCGAGAAGTTGAGACCTGCCGAAACCTGATTGCGGAGTGTGTTCCATGATGAGCCAGTATCGCCACTCCACACATTGGCACCTGTGCGTTGCTGACCAGCAAACGCCGAGCGAGTCAGGATGAACACTCGCTTCTTGTCGGAATACTTGCGATGGTTGTTATAGACACCTTCCACACCCAAGAGAGGATAGGCATTGCGCACCTTGCGGAACGAACCCATGGCAGTCGGAATCTCAAAGTCAGAATCTTTGATGTCTAGATGGTCAGGTTCGGTCGAATCCATCCACCAGCCATCGATACCAGCATCTGCAAGACGAGTGAGGTGGCGCCAGTAGATGTCGCGTGCCTCGGCATTATACACGTCGTATGGCTTCACGCCCGAAGGATATTCCTTGACAGGAGGCCAGATGTGTGAAATGCCGCTCTGTGGCCATGTGCCGATGTTGAGCAGCATGCCCTTTGGCTCCATCTCGCGATACTGTCTTGTCATTGGGCCAAACGAACTCCATATCGAGATCATGATCTTCGAGCCACCGTCATGCACTTCCTTGATCATGTCTTTATAGTCGGTAAACGATTCGGCAATGAACTCCATGGCATTCCATGTGTAGTTGCTGCCCCAGTACTGCCAGTCCTGAATCATCACATCGACAGGAATCTTGAGCGCACGATACTTGCGGAACACTTCAAGCAGTTCGTCGGTACTCTTGTAGCGTTCGCGGCTCTGCATGAAGCCGTATGCCCAGAGTGGAGCCATTGGCACCTCGCCAGTGAGCTTGCGTATCTGAGCGATAGTGCCGTCAGGATTACCGCCATAGATCAAATAGTAGTCGGTGAGGTCGCCCACTTCCGACTTGAACTCCATGCCGTTGGCATCGTCAGTAAAGTCGGTAGGAGAGTAGTTGTCCCAGAAGAGGGCATAACCCTTGGCAGAATGTATGATGTTGACATAGTCGTCACCATTGCCCTGCACCATGTGGTAGTGCGAGTTGCGTCGGCTCATCTTGCCGTCCTGATAGATGCCTATGCCATAGATTGGTTCTTCTTTGTCGAGCGTGAAGGTCTGACCAACGATGTAAGCACCCTTGTCGGCACCCGAAGTGCGTTCCTCAAACGACACTTCCTTCTCCTTGAGCAGGTTCTTGCCCGCAGCCGAGAAGCGAACTGCACCGGTCTTGAGATCAACGACAGCTGTCACAGTGCCTGTCGAAACTGTAGCGCTCGATTTGCCAGAAACGGTAATCTTCGGAGTGACCGATGGTTCGGCAATGACCGACAGACTCTTCTTTTCAGGCATTGCTGCCCCAGGGTACTTGACAACGCGGATGATGTTTGGTGAATAGGCGATGACCTGACCTCTCACACCATTCTTTGCCTCAAACTCCACGCCATTGCAGAGCGAGCCGCCAAAGTGAGTAGGTTCTGCTTTCTGTGCGAATACCGCACAAACTGATGCAAAAAGGATTGCGGTAAATGTTAATTTCTTCATAATAGATTAAAAGTAATGTAGTTAGTACACACAATAATTGTCTTGTCGGTGGAGATATTAGGAACGTCAAGATTCTTTTGTCCGTTATCTCCAGTTTGATTCCACTAACTCCAGATAATTATTTTATATAATCCAGAATCTGTTCAGCATGGATTTTGGTCTTTATTTCCTTTGGGGTGAATATCTTCTCGATAATACCCTCTTCGTTGACCAGATATGTCGTGCGAAGTATGCCTATGGTTCTTCTGCCGCAAGCCACTTTCTCGCCCCAGCAGCCCAATTCTTGCAGCACGGTAGTCTCGGTGTCGGCAATGAGCGGGAACTCCAAGCCCTGTGCCTCAGCAAATTTCTTCTGCAGCTCCTGTCGGTCCTTGCTGATGCCTATGATCTCATATCCCGCAGCAGCCAGTTCGGCCTTGTGTGCCTGAAGCGAGCAAGCCTCGGCAGTGCATCCGCTTGTGTTGGCCTTTGGGTAGCTGTAAAGCACTATCTTGCGACCACGGTAGTCGCTGCTCTTGATCTCGCGTCCGTCCTGGTCGATGCCAAGGATCTCGGGAATCTTATCTCCAACTGTCATAATAGTAAGTATTTATTCGTTAGTATATACGTTTTCGATCTCCACCACATAAACGTCATGCACCCCCCCGTGAGCGCCATACCATTTCTCCAGTAGCTCCTTGTCGATGAAGTTGGCTTCCTGCATCGAAGTCTTGAACAGCTTGCGGCAGTCGAGCGTAAGGCGAGCCTCGCCAAAGGTCATGTTGCCGCTTTCGAGCTCCACAGGAGTCAGTCCTGTTGCAGCCACCTTGTCGGTGTCTCGTCCGCTCTTTGTTCCGCAAATCTTCAGAGCCTCGCGATATTCCTCGCCATAGAAAGAGAGAGTCATGCAGTCGCTTGCCTCAATGAATCCGTGAGTGAATCGCTCAGGACGGATGAACACGAATGCCACCGGCTTGTTCCACAGCCATCCCAATCCGCCCCATGAGGCGGTCATAGTGTTGAACTTCTCACTTGTGCCAGCAGTCACCAGCATCCATTGCTTGCCAATCAGGTTCAGGGCATCTTCCTTGCCCAGGATCTCATAGTTAGTCTTTTTCATTTGATAAAAGTTATTGTTCAATGCTTTCTTCTTCTTTATTGCCCGATGCTGCTTGTCTTGAACACAATCCTGAACGACCCCTCATTGTAGCTTGTGCTCGTGATTCTGAACGACCCAATCTCCTTGGTCGAAGTCACATGCTGGCCAATGCAAGGGCAGATGTCGAAGTCGCCGATGCGCACGATGCGCAGAGTCTCGCTTGCATCCTCAGGCAGCTTGTCGAGCTTCACGCCATCGGGGATATTGTCGCGAGTCACGAACTCGTAGGTCACAGGCAGGTCCTGTGCGATAAGATCGTTCATCTGAGCCTCAATCTCAGCCACCTGCTCAGCTGTCGGCTGCACTTTGAGCGTATAGTTGATCTTCGATTTCTTTCGTTCGATGTGAGCATTCTTCGACCTCTCGCAGCCAAACATCCTCACCATCACCTGGTTGAGCAGATGCTCGGCAGTATGCGACGGACGATGCTCATCCTTGTTGTGCTCATTCAGCACTATTTCGCTATTCTGTTCCATTGTCAAATTCCTTCTTAACGAGACAAATGTAGTCTTTACCGAAACGCCTCTGGTATATTAGCTGAAGCTTTTCGCCTCCGATGCCAGGATCCAGATGCCGTATCTCCCTGACGAACCGGACCACGATCTCTTCCGTTTTCAGCTGTCTTTCCAGCGCATCGCCATGCTTATAAAGACAACGCAAGGGCAGCTGGTGCTTTTGTCAAAGTATTCGACCGGTGAGACGGAAAGTCATCTGTGGCCAGAA